>JBDRTP010000042.1:0-3296 GCA_043823965.1 Chloroflexota bacterium | reverse complement strand
CGGCAGCCGCCAGCCCCATCGGGCGGATTTCTTCCTCGGCGAATCGAATCGCCATACCACTGGCGGTCGCCAGTAAAATTTCCTTTTTGCCGTCTGTCAATGCGACCCAGCCCAGACTGTCGCCTTCGTTGACGTTGACTAACTTGAAGGTTTGCGCCGAGGGGCCGGGCAATTCGCTGACCGCACTCTTCTTGACCATACCGCCGCGTGTGACCGTGAGCAGACAGGTTTCTTCGGGTAGATTAGATTTTTTGGCAGGCAGGGCAAAAGCCGCCGCCAGTTTTTCGTCTGATTTCAGCGGCGAGATTTTATTGAAAGGATTGCCATCCGCTAGCTTTGCGGCCTCTGGCAGCGTGTGAACTGCTACAGCCGCAGCCAGCCCGCGCTCAGAAACCAGATACAACGTATCTGTGGCATTGGCTTTGACCAGCAGTTTCGGCGCTTCAGTGCCGGAGAGGCGCGGCGGCTTCTCGTCGCGCGTGCGGGCGAGGATCCCGTCGGCGGTCAGGCCGACCCAGAGCGATTGTTCGGGCAGCAGCTCGGCGGAGGTCAGCGGGGTCTTCTTATGTTTACCGGCCTTCATGCTGACAATTTGCGTGCGGCGGCGGTCGCCGTACGCGGCTTTGACCCGCAGCAGTTCCTCGGCGGCCATAGCGCGCATCTTCTTGGGAGATTTCAGCAGTTTTTCCAGTTCTTTGATCAGCGCCTGCGTTTCTTTGTATTCGGTCTCGATCTTCTTGCGTTCCAGCGCGGCCAGGCGGCGCAATTGCATTTCAAGAATGGCGTTAGCCTGGATTTCGGACAGTTTATACCGCTTCATCAAGCGCGTGCGCGCCGTCTCCACGTCGGGCGAGCCTTTGATGAGAGCGATGATTTCATCCAGATTCTTCAGGGCGACCAGATAACCTTCCAGGATGTGGGCGCGCTGCCTGGCTTTTTCCAGCTCATATTCGGCGCGGCGGCGGATGACTGTCAGGCGGTGATCGAGATAAACGCGCAGCGCCTGCTTGAGGTTCAGCAGGCGCGGCTCGCCGCGTCCGTCTTCACCGACGATCAGCGCGAGGAGATTAATACCGAAGGTGGATTGCATCGGCGTGCGCTTGTACAGTTCAGCCAGCACCTTCTCCGGCTCGACGTTCTTGGTCAGTTCGATGACGATGCGCATACCCTGACGGTCGGATTCATCCCGCAGGTCGGTAATGCCTTGCAGGGGTGACTCGCCGAGTCGCCCTACTTCGCGGACGAGTTCGGCGATGCGCTCGATGAGTGTAGACTTGTTGACCTGATAGGGCAGTTCGGTGACGATGATGCGGGATTTGCCGCGTTCCATTTCCTCGAAATGAGCCTTGGCCTGAATGATGACGCGCCCGCGTCCCTTGCCGTAGGCGGCCTCGATGCCCTCCTCCCCCTTTTGTTCGATAATGATGCCGCCGGTGGGGAAATCCGGGCCGGCGACAAACTGCATCAAGTCTTCGACGTTGACGTCGTCGAGCTTTTCCCATTTTTCGAGCATGTAGACCAGGGCATCCACAATTTCGCCCAGGTTGTGCGGCGGGATGTTGGTCGCCATGCCGACCGCGATACCGGTCGCCCCGTTGACAAGCAGGTTGGGGATGGCGGCAGGGAGGGCGGTTGGCTCGGTCAGGGTGCCGTCGAAGTTGTCAGCGAAGTCAACGGTGTTTTTGCCGATGTCAGCCAGCAGGTCGAGGGCCGGGGCGGCGAGGCGGGCTTCGGTGTAGCGCATGGCCGCCGGCGGGTCGCCGTCCACCGATCCGAAGTTGCCCTGTCCGTCCACCAGCAGGGTGCGCATGGAGAAATCCTGGGCCATGCGTGCCATGGCTTCATAGACAGACTGGTCACCGTGCGGGTGATATTTGCCGAGTACCTCGCCGACGATGCGGGCGGATTTCTTGTATTCGCTGCCAGCGCGCAGGCCCATATCGTACATGGCGTACAGGATGCGGCGCTGGACGGGCTTGAGGCCGTCACGCGCATCCGGCAGGGCGCGGGCGACGATGACGGACATGGCGTAGTCGAGGTACGCCTGCTGCATTTCGTGGTCAATGTCAATTTTACGGACGAGGCCGAGTTCCATAAGAGACTCCTAAATCCACGAAGGGACACGAAGATGAGTCCACTGAAAAAACTAACCGCTGAGAACGCTGAGAGCGCAGAGTTCTTCATTGTTAATTCTCCGCGTGCTTTGCGGTCTCTGCGGTAAAACGACTTTTTGCAGTGGACACGAAGATGTAACAGGCATGAAAAGACTTCGTCCCTCTTCGTGGACGATTTCGCAATTATGTTCTAACTTGCTATCTTACGGGGAAAGGGGGAAAGCGTCAAGGAAAAGAAACGGGGCGGGAATAACTCCCGCCCCGTTGGAACTTACGGCGTGAATGAAATGGATTTTGTTGTGCACTGTCCAGCCATGCCATTCTGCGAGCAAAGGGTAAAGGTGGCGGTCATGCTGTGACCGGCAGGGTTATAGTTGAAAAGACCGGTGGCCCAATTCCCTGCAACACCCGGCTCGCCGGGTTCCAGGTCCTGCAATTCATTCACAAAAGGTCCACATCCTGTGTAATCGGTGAAGTTGTCGCTCGTATACGTTTTCGTTATGGCCGTAGTCGGATCAGTGACGTCTACCTTGTAAGATTGCCAGGTCACACTGCCGTTGTTGGTGAGCTGGAACCTGAAGGCATACATTCCCGCGCAGGATACTGTCTGCAGGTAAGTGACAGTGAAACCGGCCGCAGGCGTGGGGGTGGGCGCGGGCGTGAAAACGGGCACCGCGGCGAAGTTACCGACCGGCGTGGCGTAGTTTGCCCATACCCAGCAAAAGGTTGCCGGATTGTTGGGATTGCGGATGTAATAGAATTGGCCGCTGGGGTCGCGCCCGAATACTTCCACTGTTTTGCCGACCACAAGCCCGCCAACCTGGTCGTAGGCCTTGCCAGGCCCGAGGCGGCATTTTGTCTCGGTAGAGACGCTGATGAATGCTCCTTCGGGGGTGGGTGTCAATGTCATTGTGGGTATCAGCGTCGGCAGGCTGGTGGAGGTCATCGTCGCTTCGGGCAGCGGAGGCGGCTGGATTGGCCCAGCTGCGCCTCTGGCTGCCTGGGTTAGTGTGGCCGCGACCTGGGCGAGCGCTGTTTGCATCGCGGCCGTGCCATCCGCTGGCGGTGGGGGTTGTGTTGGGACAGCGTTGGGAAAGAAGCAGGCTGCCTGTACGAACGCAATCAGGGCGAAAACACAGATGACGCGAGAACTTTTTGCTGACACAAGGCTCCTCCTCATGA
>JBDRTP010000041.1:0-18501 GCA_043823965.1 Chloroflexota bacterium | reverse complement strand
GCGCGTGCCCATCACGATCACCCAGCCCATCTTTTCCGGGATCACCAGTTGTTCGTCGGTTTCAGCCGGAGACTCTACATTCTTGAACACAATTTCTTTGTGCGACCCGTCCATCCAGGTGGCGTGCGAGAACATCCAGCACCGGTCGAGGGGCGCCACACCCACCAGGTCGGCGCCGAAGAAGCGCGCCACCCGCTTGATCATGGCGGTGGCTTCTTCGGGCGAGCCTTCCCAGCGGTTGACGCCCTCCGGCAGTTTGGCGCCCAGCGACGCCCAGGTGGTCACCCCACGGTTGGTGTGGTTGATCTTGCTGCCCAGGCTCTCCGCCAGCACGCCGGAGGCCCCGAACAGGGCATAGTCTGGTAGACGGAAACCGGGTTTGTCTTCCAGGATGCGTTTGGCCTTTGTCTGCCCGGTCTTGCGGGTGTACTTCATGATCGTTTCATCCCAGTTGGGCCGCCCGACGGTCAGGTTATTGCGCTGATCGAAGCGCTGGTAAATCTTATCATCCACCTGGTAGGGTGGCTGGTCAGGGGGAAGGTTTTTTATGTATAACTTTGGCAGCAAACCCGGAACAATCATTGCTATCACTCCATTGGGTGGATTCTCTACCGAACAAATCTCTTGGCTGGACGCGGACGAGCGCGGATGTACGCGGAATCAATTTTTTTGATTTTTGCCTCAGTTTTATCCGCGTTTTCCGCGTAAATCCGCGTCCCGTTTCTCTTTTGTCCGGTAGCAAATTGGATGGATATGTCTTTTCTCCAGCCGATCATCCTCCGGCGATGGGTGGCACGATCACCACTTTATCTTCCGGCGAAAGGACATGCTCCAGTCCGGCCTGTTCGCCATTGACGAGAAAAGTGACAAATGGCGCGCCATCGCTCTTCTGCACCAGGCGCTGGCGGGCTGTTTCTCCGTATGTCTCCAGCAGGTAGGCGAGCAGACCGCCAATTGTGCTGCCGGGCGGCAACTCGGCTTCCAATGGCCCCGACTCCGGGGCGAGGCCGGTGGGAAAAAGGTAATCCACGGTAACGCGCATATCCTCTGTTCTACTCGATTTCCAGCGCTCTCAGCGTTGCTTCGGTAACCTGTCCGTTCGGATCCCAGCCGCGCAAGACGTAATACTCTTGCACCATGCCCGCCAGTCTGTCTGGATCAATGGTTTTTCCAGCTGAGTTACCTCTTGGCATGGTCTCTTTGAAGAAACGACTGGGGAGTGTATCGTCCAGGCTGTTAACGCCGCAGCGATTGCTGAACAGGCGCGCCAGGCTGATGGCGCGCTCGCCAACCCGCATCAGTTTCTCTGGCGTGAATTCGACGCCGGTCAGGTCGGTCATCAAAGTGGCGTGATCGGCCGGTTTCATCTCGAAAAATGTGGGCACGTAATCGCACAGCACCAGTGAATGTTCATAGCCGCGTCCATCTTCCTGCGATTTCACCGTTTCAGCCTTGCCCTGGTACGAGAAGCGCAGGGTTTCACTCTTGCTCTCCGCCATTACCGGCCTGGCGCGGCGGTGGCAGCCGCCCCGATCGGCGACGGCATACGCCAGGGCATACCCGATCGTACCGCGCGGGTCATAACCGGGCAGTTCCAAGCCCTTGACATGGATTGCCATGCCCGGGTCAAGGTTGTACTTTTCAGCGAACCCTTTCACACCCAGGGCCAGGTCAGCGCCGAAGCCCTGCCGATACGCGGTCTGCCGGAGCAGGGTTTCCATTCCAGCCACATCGCCCCATTTCAGTTCCAGGCCGCCGGTGTGGAGCTGGTTGATCAGTCCTTTCTCATAGGCTTCTATCGCGCAGCCAAGCACGTTACCGGTTGTGATCGTATCCATGCCCAGGGTATCGCATAAGTAGTTCAGGTGGGCAATGCCTTCCAGCGAATCAATACCCAAGTTGGCGCCGATCAGCGCCAGCGTCTCGTATTCCGGTCCGCCAATTTCCTCGGTCTGACCCTGCCACTTGTAGCGGGTGTGCTTCCCGCACGGCATGGGACAACCCATGCAGGTCAAATCGTCAATCACATACTTTTCGCGGATATTGACGGCATTGACCGTCTCGTAGCCATCGTAGACGCCATCCTGGAAGTTGCGCACTGGGACAATGCCCAGTTTTTGTGTCATATCCAGGGTGGTCAGGGTGCCAAACTTGGAGCGGAAAATGACCCGTTCGCTCTGGCGGGCCTTGCGCATCCACTCCGCGCAGCCCTTCTGGAACGCGTCCGGGTTGGCAACCGGCACCCGGCCTTGACCAAAGACAGCGATCGCTTTGATGTTTTTCGACCCCAGCACCGCGCCGGCCCCGCCCCGCCCAGCCTGGTGGTACCAGTCGTTGGTACAGCAGGCGAATGAGACCATATTCTCGCCGGCCGGCCCGATGGTAAGAACCGAGCCTCTTCCCTTCCAGCCGTGTCTCTCGCGCAGGCGATTTTCGGTCTCGAAAGAATCCAAGCCCCACAGGTCATCAGCGGGCAGGATCTCCACTTTCTCATTTTGGATAAGCAAGTAATTGGGACGTTCTGCCCGGCCTTTGATCATTATGCCGTCATAGCCGCTGCGTTTGACCGCGTTGGAAAGCCGCCCGCCCGTGGCCGAGTCGAGATAAATCCCGGTCAGCGGGGAACGGGTGGCGATGATCGCCTTGGCCGCGCCCGGGAATTGCGTTCCGCTGGCCGGGCCGACCAAGAGCATAAATACGTTTTCAGGGCTGAGCGGATCCACCTCGAACAGCCGCAGGTCGTTGAGCAGCCGGCCGGCCATCGCCTTGCCGCCCAGGTAGCGCAGGTAATATTCCGGCGGCGGCTGCCACAAGTCAGTTGTACGCGTATTGAGATCAATGGACAGGAAACGGTTCCAGATGCCTTGCATGGGTGGTGTCATAATAATTTCTCTGCTCAATTGAAAGATGATGAAAGCTCATACCGCAACGATGATCGGTTCCAACGGCACCTGGTGCAGCGACCTGGCGCCGGCCTCGGTGACGACCGTCAGCGCGCCCAACTGCAAACCCATGCGTTCATCCTTCGTGATCGGGTTGGGCTGGATGACGATCATCATATTCTTTTCGAACCGGCGGCCATCGGGCGGGGGGTTGGCCGGATTGAAAGGCCAGTATTGGCAGCAGGAACGGTCAATCAGCGGCGGGTGGATGTCAACGCCATAACCATGGATCAGGTCGTCATAGATGGCATATCCATGCTCACCGATGACCGAGGCCGCCCGGATGACATCGCCTTCGCAAGCGCCGGGCCGGATGGCATCCAGCATCCGCTCATAAGCCGCTTTGGCAGTATCGAACATTCGCTGCCATTGCGGGGTGGGATCCGCCCCCACGAAGATGGGACGATGGATCTGCCCGGAATATCCCCAGAACGAAGCGCTGATCTCGTTGATGATCACGTCGCCTTTTTGGATGATCCGGTCGGATGGATTTTGCGACGGCAGGCAGCCATTGGGATCGTCCATTGACATGGAGCGCAAGAAGGCGATATGAGGCAGTCCGCCTTCCGAGCGGTAAGCCCCTTCGATAATCGCGAGCAAAGAGTACTCGCTCATGCCCGGGCGTATCTGGTCGCGCAGGGCATAAATCGTGTGGTCGGTGAATTCGGCGGCCTTGCGCAGCCAGGCAATCTCCTCTTCGGATTTGATCGTGCGCAGCGGGATGAATTGGGCGGTCACTTCCACCAGTTCCAGGTCTGGCAAAGCAGCCTGCAAATGCTGGTAATGCTGGTAGGGCATGCCCATCCCAAATTTATGATTCACGCCCACCAGACCGAGCCGGCCGCGCGTCATGCTGGTCGCTTTCAGGCGTTGGGCGATTGTCTCGGCCGGGTTGTAACCGCCCCATTCGATGATGGGAATGTCGCTTACCTGGCGCGCATTGGGTACGTGGTTGGTCAAGCCGGTATAGAGCGCCGGTTCGATGGATTCTTCCAGCGGCGCGATCAGGTAACTATGGTGCAGGTCGAGGTGATTGGATAGCCAGAAAATGTTGGCTTCGTTGTGCCGGTTGACGCCGGAATTGCCAAATACCAGCAGGCCAACCAGATCGTTCGAGCGCATCAGGTCGCGCGCCAGCGACCAGCGGCGCGCCATTTCCGGTTTGGAGAACTTAGCCCACATCGAGCATCTCCTTTATCCAATCTGCCGCCAGCGGACGGTATTTGTAGGGGATGTTGTTGCAGACGTGGTTGCCTTCCGGGTACATTACGAGCTGCGCGTTGGGCGCGGTGCGCGCCACACGTTCGGCCTGTTCCCAGGGAATCAGACGATCGAGTTTGCCAAACACTACCAGCAGCGGCTGTTTCAGGCGGGGCAGGGCCTGTGCCAGATCCAACTGTTCCGCTTTGCGGCGCGCTTCGTCATCATCGTGAGCGCCGGAGTGGTGGCGAAAAGCCTGACGCGTCAGGGGCGGCAGTCCATCCCAACATTCACCGAAGTTGAACGGCCCGCCGATGGTCACCACAGCCTTGAGGCGCGGTTCGTAGGCTGCGGCGCGGGGCGCATAATAGCCGCCCAGACTCACCCCGGCTGCGGCCACCCGCGCCAGGTTCAGGTCGTTACGCCTGGAAAGGAAATCCAACGCAGCCGAGACGGCGGCCTCATAATCCGGGCGGATGTGCGTGTGATAGCCGGTTTCGCCCTGGCCCGGCCCATCAAGAGATAGAGCTGCCATCCCGCGCGCCAGGAAGACGGTCTCCCAGTAAAAGAATTCCTCTTTGGTCGAGTCCAACCCCGGCAGCAGCAGCACCAGCGGCGGACGTTCAGAGTTTTCCGGAAATCGTAAATTGCCGACCAGGTTGACTCCTTCGAAGGGAATTTCAACCCGTTCAGCGCGTGGGTCGAGGCAACGGTGCGCGGCGTACAGGCTGGCAATAGCCTTGTCAGACGCGGCGCGATACTTTGCCAGATCCTCCAGCCACACAAACTTGGCGAAGTGATAGGACAGTGCAGCGCGCACATGCGCTTCGCCGGCCGTCAGGCGCCGGCCTTTCGCTTCGGCTTCCTGTGCCAGCCCTGTGTGCAGATCGCCCAGAGCGCACCAGGCATCCAGCCATTCATCCCAACGCTCGATCTGCGCAGTGGTGCGAACGAAGTCGTTATAGTCTACTCCCTGGGCGACGAAGCGCGGCGCCCAGTTGGAAATGGCAGCTTGTACTTTTGCATCAGGCATTGTTTTTCTCTCCTGCAATCGCGTCTTTCAGGCTAGATCCCAGGTCACTCAAGATGACCCAGGCTGCATTTCGGCCTGGAGCGCCAGAAACCGAGCCGCCGGGATGGGTGGTCGAGCCGGTCTGGTACAGGCCCGGAATGGGCATACGGTGTGACGCCCAGCCCGGCACCGGACGCATGACGCCGGATTGGGCCGGGGAGGCCTCGCCACCGTGACAGCTGCCGCGCCAGTTGCTCAGGTTGCGCCGCTCCAGATCGAGCGGACTTTCGACCTGCTGACCGAGGATCACGGCGTCGGTCAGGTTGGGCGTAAGGCTGCGCAGGTAGTCCAGGTTGCGCCGGGCTACATCTTCCTTGATTTCATCCCAGCGAGAGGGGACGCCTTCTTTGAGGTCGTAGGGAAAGACGGACATGACCTTGAGGGTGTGTTTGCCGGCTGGCGCCCGGCTGGCGTCCACCACTGAAGAGCAGATGGCCAGCAATACGGGCGTATCCTGGTGGATCACGCCGCGCCGCATGTCGCTCATCAGGCGCAGCAGGTTATCCACCGAGTTGGCGGTTCCGGCAGCCACGCAGGGCAGGCGCTGCCCGCCGATTGGGTATAGTGGCGGCTCGGTCAACGCATAATGTGCCACGAAATAAGTGAAGCCTGGCTGCCATTGCTCGACGCCCTGTGCGAACAGCTCTCCCCAGGCTGAGCGCGGCGCCATCTCTACCAGATGTTTGATGTGAATTGTTGAAACCACTGCTTTTTCAGCGTAATAGGCTTCTCCGCCGGATGTACGTGCGCCTACGCAGCGCCCGTCTTCCAGAAGCAGCTCGACCACCTGCTTGCCGGTCAGCACCCGCCCGCCGTAGTCTTCAATTAACGCCACAAGCGCCTTTGGCAGCGCGCCTGAACCGCCGGCCGGCGTGGCCCACCCGTTGGACTGGCGCCCGTAAGGGATGGCATAAGCCTGGATTCCGGTGTAGGGTTCGTCAATCGGTTGCGAGGTCAGGAAAGCCAGCCAGAGCATGAAAGCCCGCACATGCTCCTCTTCGAAGCAATCTGTGATGATTTCCAGGGCGCTCTGCCGGTTGCGGCGCTGCCAGATGGCGCCGTCCGGTAAAGCCATTGATGCTTCATCCAGGGTTGGGCCGTAGCCGATGGGGGTGTAGCGGTAGTTGCCGAAGATTTTCTTGACCGCCTCATAATCGGCGATCAACTGCCGGTAGGCGCGGGCGTCATGGGCGGAAAAACGGGCAATCTCCTCTGCGGTGCGGTTGATATCGCGCCACATGGTCAGGTTCTCGCCATCATCGAAGGGCAGCGTGACGACCGGATCGGGGAAAAGGTAACGCAGGCCGTACTTATCCAAATGCAGCTCGTTGTTCCGTAAAGTGGGGCTGCTCTGGAACAGCACATGCGCGCTGGAACAGGCGTCGAACTGGTAGCCGGGCAGGATCATCTCCTCGGTGATGGCGTTGCCGCCGGGAATGCCTCCGGCTTCCAAAACCAGCACGCGCAACCCGGCGCGCGCCAGGTATGCGGCGCAGATCAGGCTGTTATGTCCCCCACCGGCAACCAGGATGTCATATTTATCGGCCATCGTCCTTCACCTGTACTCACGAACCGATCACCAGCCGCCTGGCATTGCCGCCAAGGATCTTTTCTTCATCGTCGGGCGGCAACCCCAACTGCCGGACGATCTCAGCCGGGTGTTTTACTCCCATGTCAAAGGGATAGTCCGACCCCAGCAATACGTGTTCCGCGCCGGCAAAATCCACCACCGCGCCCAGCAACCCGGCATCGTGGGTGACAGTGTCGTAATAGAAGCGCTTGAGCGATGCCTCAGGCGATTCCTTCAGCCGGGCGCGGGCCTGCGGCTGGAAAGATTGAGCGTGCCTTAACCGGCCGCGCAGGCTTAGAATTGTCCCACCGCTGTGGGCCAGCAGCACCTTCAGGTGCGGGTGCGCTTCCATCACCCCCGCCATCACCATGTGGGCTGCGGTCACTGTGGTCTCAAGCGGGTTGCCGACCGTGTTCCACAGGTAATAGTCATTGAAAACGGCGTCCTTAAAGCCGCGCGTGGTGGGGTGAATGAATACGAACGCCCCGCAATCTTCAGCTGCAGCCCAGAAGGGACGGAAACTGTCATCGCCCAGATAGACGCCATTGACGCTGGCCGCCACCTCGACGCCGTGCAGGCCCGGTTCCTTCACCAGCGCTTCCAATTCACGCGCCGCCGCTTGCGGGTCTTGCAACGGCACACTGCCCAGGGCACTCACCCGCCCAGGATGCGCCTGGGCCAGGCGCGACAGCGCCTCATTCTGGATGCGGCTGGCGCGCAATCCCTCCGCCGGGTCTGTCTCATATCGCAGGATGGACACCCACGGGCACAGCACTACGTGATCCACGCCGGCCGCCTGCTGCGCTTCCAGGATGGCTTCGATGTGGACAAACTCATCCACCGCCGAGGTAATCTGCTTGCCGTTGAAATCAACCACCTGGCGCTTATCCTTCCAAAATACATCCGGGCGCCAGCCTTCGGCCGGCGCGGCCGCGCGGGTAATTTCCGACACGATAATATGGGCATGGGCATCAATGATCATTTTTTCCTCAGGGAACGTAAATCAAGAAGAGGGCGCCAGTAACGATCAACGCAGCGCCGGTCACCAGCGTGGCTGTGATGCGTTCCAGTTGTCGCCCCATGACAAAAGGGGAAAGAATGATGACCATTGGGATTGACACCAGACTGAGCGCCAGCACCGTCGCTATACTGGTCAGATCCAAAGCGATCCAACGCACCCAGGTGGACAATCCCACCAGCACACCAGCGACAAGCTTGAACATCAAAGCATCGCGCGTGGCTGATGTGAACAGGCGCTGTCCTCGCCGCATAACGAGCGGTATACCGTAGGCCGCGACGCTGGCAAGGATCCCAATCGTTACGCCCAACAAGGGAGAGGGCAGATCTTTCAGCCCTTGCCGGATGAAGATCGGGCTGATGGCCCAGCACAGAGCCGCGGCTAATCCGTGGAGAGAATCGCGCCAGCCGCCTGCCGCGTTGGGTTGGGAGTTATTCGTCCCATTGTTCGAGCGTTCTGAAATGAAATAAACTCCCAGCATCATCAGCAGGATGCCTACCGAAGAGAGCCAGGAAGGAAATTCCCTCAGAGTCACGGCGGCAAACACTGCGCCGAACAGAGGTGTGGTGCCGATCAAGGGACTGGTTCGAGCCGCGCCGATGCGCTTTTGGCTGGTGTTCAGGAAGGTCCAGCCGACGAAAAAGTGGAAGAAACCCGCCAGGGCAAAATATAGCAACGCGCTGACAGGCGCAGCCGCCAATATGCGCAGGTCAACGGTGAACAAGGTAATGGCGACCAGCACAACTGCGCTGATGAAGAGCTGCAAGAAAGTCGCCAGGTAGACATCCATGCCCTGCACGGCGCGCCGGTTCAAGCTCTGGAACACTCCAAAGCCAATGCCAGCGCTGATGGCCCACAAGTCTCCTGTCATGGTTATTGCGCTGCGGGTGGCAACGCCTCGTTGCTCTTGCGCCGATGCCGGTAAGAGCCGCCGTCTTCAGTGGAATCGCCCAGGTATAGTTTCGCCATTTCAGGGCTTTCCAATAATTTCTGCGCGGTCCCTTCGAATTTTTCTTTACCAAGTTCAAGCACATATCCACGATGTGAGGCGGCCAATGCCTGACGTGCATTTTGTTCCACCATAAGAATTGTCAGGCCGGCGTTGTTGAGCTCCTTGATTGTGTCAAATAGATTCGCCATCGTTTTAGGCGCAAGGCCGAGCGAGGGTTCGTCCAACAGGAAAAGAGGCGGCTCAAGCATCAAGGCGCGGCCCATCTCCAGTATTTTCTGCTGACCACCGGATAAATTGCCCGCCTTTTCCCGCGCCCGCGCTTTCAGGAACGGAAAGAGCTCGTAAATTTTTTCGATTCGCCCGCTGATCTTTGTGCGATCCTTTATGGTGTATGCCCCCATCAACAAGTTCTCATGGATTGTCATCTTGGGGAAAACGCTGTGCCCCTGAGGCACATGGGCAATGCCCTTTGCAAGGATCTGATCCGGCCGCAAACCGCTGATATCCTGGTTGTCGAAGATCACGCGGCCAGATTTGGGCCGAAGCAAACCTGAAATAGTACGCAGTACAGTGGACTTTCCCGCGCCGTTTGGCCCGACCAGACAGACCATCTCCCCACTCTCCACATGCAGGCTCACCCCTTGAAGGATCTCGACGCCGGGGATGTATCCGGCCACTACGTTCTCAAGCGTCAGCATGATTTGTGCTCCCAAGATAGGCTTCCAGGACGAGCGGGTCGTTTTGTATCGCGGCCGGTTTGCCTTCGGCGATTTTTTGGCCATGATCCAGAACAACGATATGCTGGCAGAGTTCCATCATCAGCCGCATGTTATGCTCGATAATCAGGAATGTCTTGCCCTGTTTATTGAGGTCTTCCACCAACTCCATGATTTTTTCTATCATCACGGGATTCACGCCGCCGGCAGGTTCATCAAGCAAAATCAGGTCGGGGTCTGACATGAGGATGGCAGCAAACTCAAGCAACTTCTGCTGGCCGAAAGACAACTTGAGCGCGTCTTCATCGCGATATTTCGTCAGCCCTACCAAATCCAACAACTCCATTGCCCGTTCTACCTCGTGTTTCTTCACTCCCTGGCTGAACAAAGTCCGCCAGCCAGCATGTCGCACCGGCACGATCATGTTTTCCAGCGCTGTCATCTTCCAAAACAGACGCGTGATCTGAAATGTCCGGCCAATCCCTTGATGGCAAATTCGGCTGGGCAAAAGGCCTTGAATTGGCCGGTTATTGAGCATAATGTTTCCTGAATCTGGCGGATAGAAGCCAGTGATCAAGTTAAAGAGTGTGGTTTTACCTGATCCATTAGGACCGATCAAGCCTGTGATTGAGCCTCGCTCGACACTCATTGAGCAGGCATCCACTGCGCTAATTCCCCCAAAGGCTTTAGAGATGTTCTGTACTTCCAGCATGTGTCTACCCTCGATAATACGATACTAAGGCTGGGCCATCGACTCGCCGGCTCTTTGCCGTTGTTTGATGATATCAGTCAGGGCGGGCAAAATGCCCTGGGGCATGAACAACATTACTGCAAGCAGAATCCCGCCGAACACAGTCAGGTGGATCTGTGTGCCGCCAAATGTGCCAATGACCCAGTTGCCTAATGGTTCCATAATGAATGCGCCGAGCACTGGCCCCCATAACGTTCCTCGCCCACCCAGAATCGCGATCAACACCATCGTCACGCCTGTGAAGATGTCGAAAATGAACATCGGATCAATGTACGTAAAAAAGTATGAGTAGATACCGCCCGCGACAGCCATGAAATAGGCGCTGATACCAAAGGCAAGCACCTTGTACAACATTGTATCAATCCCCACAGCCTCCGCTTTGCCTTCGTCCTCACGAATAGCGATTAGGCCTAATCCAAATTTGGACTGCCTGATACGCCACGAAGCGAAAATGGTCAGGCAGAGCAAAGCCAGCATGATATAGTGAAAGGGGACTTTAATAAATTCAGGCGACCAATAAACGCCACCCCAGCCCGGACGGTCCTGGGTCAATCCTCGCGCGCCATTTGTGATACTGGCCAGATTGAGCGCGACGAGCCGGAAGATGAAGACCATCGCGATCGTCACCACGACAAAGGCTGAACCGTGCGCGCGCAGGGAAATCCAGCCAAAGATCAGCGCGACCCCTATCACGATGAGTCCAAGGAACCATGTGCTAATGAAAGGGTGCCAGCCGAAATGGTTATGGGCCAGCGCCACAAGATAGCCGCCCAATCCAAAGAAAGCCGCATGGCCGAGGGATGTGTATCCGGCGTAGCCACCAAGGATATTCCAACTGGACGATAGTACTGCCGCCATCATGGTCATGATCATGACATGTTGATAATATTGTGAGCGTTGCACAAGCGGGAAAATAAGCAATGCTAGAAAGGCAATCCAAAGCCAGAGGCTTTTGAAAGAGAGTAGTCGCTTCATCAGGCTTTCTCCCGAACCACCTCGCCCATTAATCCTTGCGGGCGGACAATTAAAGTAATGAACAGGAAAATATAAAATACGATCGGCGACCAATACAGGGTGATTGTCACTGCGGTTAGTTGCTCCGTCACGCCCAAGATCAACGCCGCGACAAATGCGCCCGGCAGACTACCCATGCCACCCAGAACGATGACGGTCAGGACGCGCGTAATCCAATCGATCTGACTGGACGCATTGAAACTGTAAATCATGCTCAGGAGCGAACCGCCGGCAGCGGCAGTGGCAATGCCAATTCCGAATGTTAGTGCTGAGACCATCTGAACGTTGACGCCTACGAGTTGTGCCGCACTACGATCCTGGATCGTGGCGCGGATAGCCCGACCAAGATTGGTGCGCTGTAAAATAAGATATAAAATTAAAAGAACCAGCAGTGCTGCAACGAACCCCGCTAAACGAGTAATTGGGATACGATAGGTGGCAATCTCAATGACCTCGCTGGCGTATTCAGGCCTGACGGAACGAAGTGTCGTTTTCCAAAATGTGCCCATCAGGCCTTCCATTGTCACTGCCAGTGCAAAGGTGAAAAGAACCGAGTTTCGTTCGGGATTCTCTATGCGCGAGAGAATATATCGCTGTACTGCCCAACCAAGCACGAACAGAATAGGCGCGGTGAACACAATCGAAATAAGCGGGTCAAGGCCGGTTAGTCGGAACAACCAGTATGTGCAGTAGGCCCCAAAGATCAGGAACGCGCCATGAGCGACATTGATCACGCGCATGACCCCGAATATTAGCGTTAATCCAGACGACATGAGCGCATACACCCCGCCGACGAGGATGCCCAGGATGATGGTTTGGACCAGCAGATGTGTAGAGGGAATCGTCATTAAAATCTCCTTATGAGACCCAACTCATTTGGCAATTCCGGTTTTTAGAGCCTTAGCTCTACGTATGTCTGCCACACACAATGAAAAGGGCGACTTTCGATGAAAAGGGCGACTTTCGATTTTGGGTTAGGGCAGACAGAAGACATCTGCCCTAACCCAGCCTCTTGCTCACTGATAAGTGCAATGCAAGAGGAAAGTGAGACTTACTCTACCATTCTGTCTTAGGCCAGACCGGGTCGGCCTGCTTGGCAAAGTCCGGGTACACGATGACGTAGCCGTCGCCGCGCCATTGCAGGATCATGAACGAGCCTTGCGGCCTGCCAACCTCGTCAAAGTTCAGCGGACCGACGACGGTCGTGAACGTAGCCCGGTGCATTTCCTCGATGAGTATGGCGTTGTCAATGCTCTGGGTGTTTTCCACCGCCTGCTGGACAATCTGCCCCACAGTGTAGGCGTTAGCCGAGTCCTCAGCGATCGGGTCAGGACCGAACTTGGCGTGGAACGCTGCCACGAACTCGGGGTTCGTCTCGGTGGTGGAATCCTCATACCAAGAGATCGCGGCGAAGATGCCCTCGGTGGCGCTGCCCAGCGCTTCGCGGAATTCCTTCGGCAACGTCGGGGCCGTGGTGAAGAACGCACCTCGCGGCTGATAGCCGGCCTCAATATAGGCGCGGATCTGTGCTACCGCGTCTTCGAATATCGTTCCGCCCAGAATCAGATCGGGATTCAGGTCGGCAACCTTGGCACCGATGGAGGAGAAGTCTTTCGTGTCGGGCGGGTAGACTTCTCTCAGCACCAACGTCAGGCCGCCCGCGGTCAGCAGTTGCTCCGCCTTATCGACGACCCCGAGGTTGAAGGGATCGTCCGCGCTGATGACGGCAAAGGTCTTCGGCCGCGTGCCCTCCGGCAGACTGAGGATGTAGTTGGCGAAGGGGATCGCCTGGTCGGACGCGGGGGCGGGTTGGGCGAAGAAGATATTGGTCAATCCACGGTCGAACACGTGCGGCGCGCCGCCGGCCGGTTCGGGGAAGGCGTAACCGTACTTGGCTGCGACTTCCGAAGTCGGGATGACCAGGCGGCTGGAGAACGGCCCAACCACCAGGTCAACTTTGTCCAGGGTGATCAGCCGCTCGTAGTCGGCCACGGCAGTATCGGGATCGGAAGCATTGTCGTATAGGATGAACTCGATCTGCCGACCCAGCAGGCCGCCGGCTTGATTAACCTGCTCAACCCACACCTCATAACCCAATTGGGCGGCTGTGCCCGGCTCAGAGAAGTCGCCGGTAAGCGGAAGCGAGACACCTATCTTGATCGGCGGTTCTGGAGCAGCAGTCGGGGCTTCGGTAGCCGCGGGGGCTTCCGTCGCGGCGGGCGCTTCAGTTGCGGCGGGTGCTTCAGTTGCGGCGGGGCCGCAGGCGGTGATCAGCAAGCTTAGCACGGCGATGCCGATCATCAAATACCATAGTTTGGCTTTCATTTTAGTCTCTCCTTTGGTTTTTAATTAAAGTCGAATTTACAAACGAACGGTTGTCTTCAAGCAGTGTTTTTCATAATCACCTCCTTGCATGCCGAGCATAATTGAGGATGAGCGACTGCATCAGAGTAGTTCTCCTAAATTATCATCAGCCAGACTTGGTCAGTTTCAAAATCACCGAGGATCCAATACCATCAACTCTTCACACGGCCATTTGGTGATCACTTTGTGCCCGTTATCCGTAACAATGATCTGCGATTCGATCCTGGCGCCGTCGTCGCCTTCGCCATAGAAGGTCTCCAGGGCGAAGTGCATTCCCGCTTCAACGGGAACCGGATGATCCAGGGAATAGGCTCGCGAGATCCATGGCTTTTCGTGATGGCTCAGGCCAATCCCATGACCGAGAGCCAGGGCGAAGGCTTCCTTTTCGTCTTTATAGCCCAGTTCCTTGGCTGAAGGCCAGGTCGCAGCGATATCAGCAGTTGTAACGCCTGGCCGCACGACCTCGATACTACCTTGCAGCCAGTCAAAAGCCCGTTTGTAGACCGCGCGCTGTCTTTCTGTCGAGCGAGTGACGGCAAACGTGCGGTAGTAACAGGTGGCGTAGCCCAGGTAATGGCTCATGATGTCAATGAATACCAGTTCGCCGGGACGAATCATGCGATCCGAATAGTCATGAGGATGGGGATTGCTGCGAGGGCCGGAGACACAGTTGATCCCGCTGATGCGATCCGCGCCGTGTTCGGTCAACCAGCCGGAAATCAGCGCCACAACCTCATGCTCTCTGACACCCGGTTTGATGAAATCTGCAACCTGGGCATAGACCCCATCCACCATCGAGGCGGATGTCTCGATAATTTTGAGTTCGTCAGGTGATTTGATGAGACGCGCATCGAACATGACATCATAAGCATTGGCGACTTTTAGACCCGCGTGCGCCATGGCATCCAGGAAATACATCTCGGTTTCGTCAACGCCGACCGGCAGATTGGCAACATGATGTTCCTCGAGGATGGCTTTGATCTCAGCCACGGCATTCCTGGAAAGCTCGACGTTAACGGCCTTAACGTTTGCGCCACGCATCCAGGGCATTGAAGGACGGATGTTTTCGGGTTTCAGCCAGGGACACAGTTCGCGCTTTACGATGGCCGCGGTACCTACTTCGAACAGGACAGGCTCGCCGCCACGCGGAAGAACGCACCAGCGAAAGTACTTCCCACGCGTCCATTCTGAAAGATAGGTGCCGGTGATGTAACGGATATTGTCGCTATCAAAGCAGACCAACGCGCCAAGATCGTACTTTTCCATCTGCTCCCTGGCTCTATGCAATCTATACTTACGCATCGCATCGAAATCAATGCGAAGCTCTACATCCGAAGCCATAGTTCCGAGTGTCATTGTTTGTTCCTCCTGTTCTGTTTATTCCAGACTTGCATTTTTCCGGGTGACTAATGAGACGGCGCTCCAGTCTTGATCGCCCATTCCGCTGCCCAGGGCGGTCAGGAATTTTTCACGCACCAGGCTGGCGATGTTCAACGGTGCGCGCACTTCACCAGAAGCCTGCAACATCAGTTCGACGTCTTTGAAGCCTGACGTCAGTTCAAAAATTGGCGAGAAATCGCGTGTGCGGATGCGGCGGGTGTATTCTTTCATCACCGGGTGTGCCAGGACAGTCTGGATCAACCCATCCGTAAATTCAGGCTCGATCCCGCTCTTCTCGGCAAAAGCATAAACCTCTGAGAAGAGTTCGATCAATGAGACGAGCATGAAATTCATCGTCAGCTTGACGCTGTTGACGATCTTTGGGTCGGCGCCCATGTAAATATGGGACCGCGTGTACGCTTTGAAAATGTCATCACAGGCCTGAACGGCTTCGGCATCGCCAGCGACATATGAGAGAATGGTGCCGCTCTCGGCTGCATCCGGACGCCCGAACAGCGGCGCAGCCACGTAGTGACTGCCATGCTCTTTGTGCAGTTTTGCCAGTTTGCTCGCGGCGGCGGGAGATATCGTCGCTGTGCCGATGTGAATACCACCTGCTTTCATACCCGCCAACAACCCATCGCTGCCAGAAACCATATCGAACATGGACTGGTCATCCATCAGGCAGGTGATGACGACATCCGCAACAGCCGCCAGTTCTCTGGGGGAGGCGGCGGGACTCGCGCCTGCCTCCAGCAGCGGTTTCGCCTTTTCCGGCGTGCGGTTGTAGACGACCAGACCGAATCCGGCTTTTAGAATATTCCTGGCGATGGGCAGTCCCATCCGTCCCAGACCGATGAATCCAACCTTTTCTATTTTCTTAGACGCCATAATTCTCACCTCGCTCATTAGGGAATAATCACCTGCCGGTTGTGACGTGGCTGGTGGCTCATAATAAAATCAACGGTTCCTCGATTAAACTTGCCACGTAATCCAGGAACCTGGCGCCCAGCGCGCCATCCAGGGCGCGATGGTCACAGGAAAGGCTCAGGGTCATCATCGGCTGGACGACCGGAACACCGTTCACCGGCACAACCCGCTCGGCAATGCGTCCCACCGCCAGGATGGCTGCCTGGGGTGGGTTGATGATGGCGTTGAATGCGTCCACGCCGAACATGCCCAGGTTGCTGAGCGTAAACGTCCCGCCCTGCAGGTCTTCCGGGCGCAGCTTGCCAGCATGGGCGCGGGTCGCCAGGTCGCGGTTGCGAGCTGCGATCTGCTCCAGATTAAGCTTGTCGGCGCGGTGGAGCACCGGCACGACCAATCCATCCGAGACTGCCACCGCCATGCCCAGGTTGATCTCGCCTTGCAAGATAACCTGGCCTTCTTTCACAAAAGCGTTCAGGCGCGGGTGCTGGCGTAGAGCGGCTGCAACCAGCCGCACCAACATGTCGGTATACGTGATCTTCTGACCGGCCTGCTCCTGAACCCGGCTGCGCCAGGCCACCAGGCGGCTGGCGTTGACCTCCCGAAGGAGATAAAAATGCGGCGCGTTGGTCCAGCTCTGGGTGACGCGCTGGGCCATGATGTGCCAGGCGTTGCTCAAGGTCAGGGAGGAAACAGCCGGGAGGGTCGTTTGGGCAGAGAGCACGTCAGCAGCCAGAACTGCCCCATCTGGCCCGCTGCCAGTCAAGATTGCCACATCCAGGTCCATTTCAGCCGCCAGCCGGCGGGCTTTGGGCGAGGCCGGCGTCAGGCGCGTTTGAGCGCGGTAGGATTCACGCACAGGGGGTCGTTTCTGCGCCTCAATGTAAGCCAGCACGTCGGCTTTCTCGACCCGCCCGCCGCTGGGTTTGACCAGCGCCAGGTCAATGCCATGTTCCTGAGCGATCTTCTGAGCGACGGGAGAGACCGTGAGAGCGGCTTTTTTATCACCTCCACCGATTAGAGCGGGCATGGCGCTCTCCGCTTTGGTTGCTGGCAGCGTTTCTCCCGCTGCCAGGATCCAGGCAATCGTTTGCCCCACCGGGATATTATCGCCCGGCTGGGCGCTCACGCCTGCCAGGATGCCGGATGCTGAGGCTTCGATCTCGACCGTGGCTTTGTCGGTTTCCACTTCCATGATCGGTTCGCCCTTGGTCACCGTCTCGCCTTCGCTCTTCAGCCAACTGACCAGCAGACCGGTTTCCTGCGCCATGCCCAGAGCCGGCATAATGACTTTAGTAGCCAGAATTGACCTCCATATTGTTTTAATCTTTCCTACACAAATAACGGGCCATCTTTGCCACGCTCTGCTCGGTCGGGACGGTCAGATCCTCCAGCACCGGCGAGAACGGCACCGGCACATCCATGGCGCCCATGCGCTTTACCGGCGCATCCAGATAGTAAAACGCGCCATCGGCAATCACCGAGGCAAGCTCAGCCGTCACGCCGTAGCGCTCGTAGCCCTCGTCCACCACGATGGCGCGGCCGGTTTTCTTGGCCGATTCGATCAATGTGGTTTTATCCAGCGGGAAAGTGGTGCGCGGGTCAACTACTTCTGCGCTGATACCGTCCGCTTCCAAGAGCTTTGCAGCTCCCAGTGCTACCTGAACCATGCTGCTGGTTGCGACGATAGTGATATCGCTGCCTGGGCGCTTGATATCCGCTACGCCGAATGGGATGGTGTATTCCTCGACCGGCACCGCACCTTTCATCTTGAACATCATCTTGTCTTCGACGATAACCACCGGATTGTCGTCGCGAATGGCGGTTTTGAGCAGGCCTTTTGCATCATATGGCGTGGAGGGGATGGCAACCTTCAGGCCGGGGATGTGGCTGGGCCATACGTGCAGCGACTGTGAATGCTGGGCGCCTGAACGGCGGGTGGCTCCCATTGTTGTGCGCATCACCAACGGTACTTTGAGTTTACCGCCGGACATGTAATGTATCTTGGCCGCCTGGTTTACCAATTGATCCATCACCAGCGTGAGGAAATCGCCAAACATGATATCCACCACCGGCCGCATGCCGGTCATCGCCGCGCCCACTGCCAGGCCGGTAAAACCCGCTTCGGAGATAGGGGCGTCAATTACCCGCTCTTTTCCAAACTCCTGCACCAGGCCGGATAGCACTTTGAAGGGCGTGCCTGCCTCGGCCACATCTTCGCCGATGATGAAAACGGTCGGGTCCCGGCGCATTTCTTCAGCCAGGGCTTCGCGCACTGCCTCAGCAAAGGTGATTTCTCTGCTCGTTGTATCAGGCGTAGACATGCTGGTCTACCTCACTGAGATCGGGATATGGGGCGTTGATGGCAAACTCCGCGCCGGCCTCAACTTCTGTTTTCACCTCGGCCTGGATCTGCTCAAGCATTTTCTGCTCAACCAATCCGCTCCCTAGTAGTTTGTCGGTCAGCAACTGGATAGGATCACGTTGTGTCCTCCACTCCTGCTCTTCTTCTTTCGAGCGGTAATAGGCACGGTCTATATCGCCCACGTGATGCCCATGGTAACGGTAGGTGTTGCACAGCAGGAACGCCGGCCC
>JBDRTP010000040.1:0-4320 GCA_043823965.1 Chloroflexota bacterium | reverse complement strand
CTCGGATTTCAGAGTGTCCCAGCGCAGGTAGAGCAGAGTTACCGAACCAAGAAAGGTGAGGCCGATGAAGGCGAAGAAGGCCGGCCCCAGGGCAGATTGGGCAAAAGCGTGCACCGAACTGATCACGCCGGTTCGGGTGATAAATGTGCCGAACAGCGTAAGGGAGTAGGTCAGAATGATCAAGACCATGTTCCACTTTTTCAACATGCCGCGCTTTTCGGTCATCATCACCGAATGCAGGAAAGCCGTGCCCGTCAACCAGGGCATCAGCATGGCGTTTTCTATCGGGTCCCAGCCCCAGAAGCCTCCCCAGCCGAGCACGTCGTAGGCCCAGCGCCCGCCCAGGATCAGCCCGATGGACAGGAAGATCCAGGCCACCAGTGTCCAGCGGCGGGTGGTGCGGATCCACTCATCGCCTCGGGACTTGCCGGTGATGAGCGCCGCGATGGCAAATGCGAACGGGATGACGAAGCCGGTAAAGCCGATATACGTGGTCGGCGGGTGGCCGATCATCCCGAAATGGCGCAGCAAGGGGTTCAGGCCGCCGCCGTCTTCGGGGATATAAGGGATGCTGTTCGCAGGCTGGAAGAGGGCTTTGGTCAATTCGGTGGCGCCGTATTGGTACCACAAGCGTTGAAAGGGATTGGTAACGAACAGCACTAGTCCGACGAAAAAGGCTGTGGTCAGCATGGCGGTGGCGATCACATACGGCATCAATTCCCGGTCGCGCTCCCATTTGCGCAAAAGCACGATGGCTACGAAGCCAGCCATGATCCAGGCCCAAAACAGCACCGACCCCTGTTGTCCACCCCATAGCGCCGTCACGCGCAGGAAGGGTGACATGGCCTGGCTGGAAACGTCATAGATGTAAGCCTGAGAGAAATCCAGCGTAATAAGCGAATAAACGACCGCCAGAACCGAAACGGTCAGCAGTGGGAAAACGAGCAGGGCTGCATTCCGGGCGCTTTCCACCCAGTTTGAGCGATTGCGCCATCCACCGTATGCGGATGCAACCGTGGCGTAAACCGAAAATAGAAAAGCGATCGTCAGGGCGATCAAACCAATATCAGCGATCATAAACACTCCTGGTTGGGATTATCATTTTGGCAGGGAGTTCGATCAAATCATGGATACGACTCGGCGAGCAGTTCATCAATCTTTTCGTCGAGTTCCGGTGATTTCAGAGGGCCAATATGCATCCCGCGTAATATGCCTCTTTTATCAACGTAGAATGTTTCAGGAACGCCCTTGATGTTGTACGCCTGCGAAATACGCGTGCCAATGTCTGGCCCGTTGATGTACGTGATGTCGAATTCTTCGAGGTACGCCAGGGCTTCTTTCTTGGTGTCCACCCAATCCACGCCGATGAAGACGACGCCCTGGTCTTTGTATTTGCGCCAGGTTTGCTCCAGGTAAGCGGCCTCTTCGCGGCAGGGCGGACACCACGAAGCCCAGAAGTTGATGATCACCACCTGGCCGCGCAGCTCGCTCAAGGTAACAGTGCGCCCATCGAAACCAGTGATGGTGAAGTCGGGAGCCTCTCCCGTATCAACAGGGCCTTTTTGTGACTGGATCAATCCCCATGCCAGCAGTCCAAGCAGAGCGAGGACGACGACGAGAACAATGACGACACCGCCGTTTTTACGGGTGGGTTTCGGAGACTCCGGGTCAGTATCAATATCTGTAAGGCTGTGATTCTGGTCACTCATAAGTTATTTTTCTTTTGCAACGACTTCGGCGGTCTCTGAATGGCAACTGGGAGCCCCCGCTTTTGGGGAGCCGGGTTCGTGATCGTGCCCCATAAATTTCATCATCAAGATGTGTGAAAGGGGGCATAAAAGAATCAGGGCCCCGAGTAGTACGATGTTCAGCGGGAGTTTGAAAATATAGATCGCTGCCAGCCCCACGACGGGGATGAGGCAGCACAGGATCATGATCAGCATGTGGGATTTTTTCATGGGTAAATCTCCTTTAGTTGTTGAAGTGCGGCATCGGCGATGTCCGCATCGGCGGCCAGCCAGATGACCAGATTTTGGGATTGGAAGTAAAAATGCTTTTGCCCCATGCCTTTCAATACGTAAATGGTGCGTTGGTTATCTTGATATTCACCGCTGGGAGTAAAGGGGGAATTACCTTCTGCGATCTTATCCCGCATGGCGGTCACCATGCGGGCCGTCATAAGGTTTAGAGGCGCGCCAGCCACCCATAAAGTCGCCTGGTGATCTCCATAGATTCCGACCGTGCCCGAAGTCAGCGGGAACTGTTTGCCGTGCAGGTTACTGAAGTCCGCGACAGCCTGTGGGCCGTTCATTTGACTCGAGAGGGGCAACCCGGCAAGTTGGTCAGGTAAAGTTAACGTAGCAGGATTGCCAATAGTTTTTTCAAAGTAAGCCCAACCGAGGGCAGCAACAACAAAAAGCGTCCCTAAAACAACAAGAGTCAGGGAGATGGCACGTTTCATCAGCCCGATTATGTCTTTTAGTTTCTCCTCTCACAAGCGCATAATGGCGTATTCGGTTTTTAGGCAGAATGGCTTGTGAGGATAAATCGGACATACATTATCCACTCTGGCCCGCAAAAAAGAGAGACACGCATAAGCTAAATTGCCTATCGGTTAATGGGGCAAATGGCGCTTTGACAAATTCAGCAGCAAACCTATACTGGCAGGTAACGAAAATCTTTTTCCTTATCTTGTCTCCGGGATTTTTCTTGAATGGCT
The DNA here is from genome assembly GCA_043823965.1 of Chloroflexota bacterium. GTDB lineage: Bacteria > Chloroflexota > Anaerolineae > Anaerolineales > Villigracilaceae > CG2-30-58-95. The sequence continues at coordinate 1,601 of JBDRTP010000040.1, read as the reverse complement.
TATCTCGCATAAGCGCACTATCAACTCAGTAATTCTTCGGGAGGTGTTTGCTTTATGGTCACGATTACCATTGACCCCTTTATTTTTTCCATCGGGCATTTTGCACTGCGCTGGTACAGCCTGATCGTGGTGACCGCGATCGTCGTCGGTGTATGGTTGACGGCGCGCGAGGCTGAACGCAAGGGATTTAAAAAAGGTGACATCTACGACGCTGCGATGTGGATCATCCTCGGCGGGCTGGTCGGCGCGCGCCTCTTCCACGTTCTCGATCACTGGTCCGACGTGTTCGCGGCCAACCCGATCTCCGCCCTGTACATCTGGGAGGGCGGGCTGGCGATCTGGGGAGCGCTGGCAGGCGGGTTATTGACGATGGCCATTCTGGCCTGGCGCAAAGGCTGGCGACTCTCATCCCTGCTGGACGCGGCTGCGCCGGGAGTGGTGCTGGCTCAGGCAGTCGGACGGGTCGCCTGCGTCATCACCGGCGATGCCATGGGCAAGCCGACCACAGGTCCCTTCGGGTTTGCTTATACCAACCCAAATGCCATGGTCCCGGAATTGGGCGTATATTACACGCCGATGCCGGTCTATGAAATCATTGTCAACTTGGGCATCTTCGTCTTGCTCTGGCAATTGCGCAAGCGCCGCTGGCCGGACGGGATGTTGTTCCTGGTTTATCTCAGCCTGTACAGCCTGGAACGCTTGCTGCTGGGCTTCACCAGTTCCTACCGCATCATCGCCTGGGGAATGACCCAATCGCAAATCGTTGCTTTGATTGGGTTGGCGGTTGCCCTGCCCGCCATCATCCTGTTGCGCAAGAAGGCTACCGCCCGATCAGCGTGAGCAACTGCAAATCTGGTTAGCGCACCAAACCGATGGGGCGGCAGTTCAACTGCCGCCCAAGGCGGATAAGGTGAGGGCTAAATCACGGAGGTTATGTGAGCGCACACTTGAGTTTCTTCGGCGCGGCCGGGACCGTGACCGGCTCCCGGTTTCTGCTCGAAGTGAAAGGCCATCAGTATCTGATTGACTGCGGCCTGTTCCAGGGAGGGCGCTCAGAGAAAGCCTTGAACTGGGAACCTTTTCCGGTCTCTCCTGATCGCATCGACGCGGTGTTGCTCACCCACGCCCACATTGACCATGTCGGCTACCTGCCCCGCCTGGTGCGACAGGGATTTCGCGGCCCGGTCTATGCCACCGAAGCGAGTCACGCTTTGTTGAAAATCGTCCTGCCGGATTCGGCTCACCTTCAGGAACAGGATGCGGTTTATGCCAATAAGAGCGGCTACACCCGTCACAAGCCAGCGCTTCCACTATACACTGCCGCCGATGCTGAAGAGACATTGAAATTGATCCGGGGGATTTCTTTCGACCGTCCACTGGGACTGGATGGGGTTACTATCACCTGGCGGCCCGCCGGACATATCCTGGGGTCGGCTATTCTGGATATCGAGATCTCAAATGGCGGTGGTTCGCGCCATATTGTCTTTTCAGGCGACCTGGGACGATATGAGAGCGAGGTCATGCGCCCGCCAACCAGCCTCGCCGAGGTGGACGTGTTGCTCATCGAGTCCACTTATGGCGACCGGCTTCATTCTGATGAA
>JBDRTP010000039.1:0-2232 GCA_043823965.1 Chloroflexota bacterium | reverse complement strand
CCTGCTCAAGGCCGCCGCCAGGCAGTCCCGACTGGACGAAGCCCCGCTGCGCAAGCGGTCAGCCGTGCGCGGGGAGGCGGTGGTGGAGGTCAAGGCCGGGGATGCGCTGGTGGGGCTGACCGAGGGGTGGATGGTGGAGAGGTATGTAACATCGTCCCCGAAGGGGAAGAAAAAGAAGTGATCGCAGACCTCCGAGTTCTGCGAGAACTCGGAAGTCTGCTTGACGGGTGCGGGACAGGCGGGTACAATGTGGTCGCATCACGAACCACATTAGTTCAGGAGCATTCCAAATGACCGAAGAGATCGGTATCCGTGAATTGAAGACCCGCGCCTCGGAAGTGGTGCGGGCGGTGAAAGAACAACGCGCCCGTTACGTAATCACGCAGCGCGGCAAGCCGGCTGCGCTTATCATCCCGCTGGATGCGGACTACGATCGCGCCAAAGCTGATGAAGTCTGGGAACGGCTGGAAAAACTGCGCGAAGAGATCGGCAAGGGTTGGCAGAGCGAGAAGAGCGCGGTGGAAATCCTTTCGGAGATGCGCCGATGAGCCAGCCCCTCACCGTGGATGCGAGTGTCTTTGTCAACGCCTTCAGCCCCACCGAGGCGGACAGCGACCATAGCTGGAATTACATCAACACACTTAAACGCGCAGGCACGCCGATTATCGTACCTACGCTTCTTCTACCGGAAATTGCTGCCTCCATCTCCCGTAAGCAGGGCAATGCAGCTCTGGGTATACAACTGGCGCAACAAATCCGCGACATCCCCCACCTGACGCTAATCGCGCTGGACGAAACTCTGGCGGACCAGGCGGTTGAAATTGCGGCAACGCGCCGACTGCGCGGCAGCGATGCGGTCTATGCCGCTGTGGCCCTGCGCTTCGGCGCCCAACTGGTCACACTGGACCGCGAGCAACTGGAGCGGCTGCCGCAGGTACTGACAGTTCGTACCCCATAAACCTGACTGCCGGGATGGGGCGGCAGTCCCAGACCTATCATACCTGGCTTGCCTGCTCGGTCAGGCGTGTACTGCTGGTTGATGAAGTATCTTTACTTCACGGTTAATGCGGTCGCTCAACTCTTTCTCTGCAACTTCAAGGTCATAGCGAACTTGCAACCGCAGCCAGACAGCCGCACTTGTTCCAAAATAACGAGCAAAGCGCATGGCAGTATCAACCGTAATCGCACGCTGACCATTGACAATTTGGCTAATCCGAATAGGAGTAACGCCAATATCATGCGCCAGGCGATATTGACTTAAGCCAAGCGGTTTCATGAAGTCCTCGAATAGGACTTCACCTGGGTGAATGGGGGATAAAGTTTCGTCCATCTTATTTACTCTCATCCATGATAATCCACAATTTCGACATTTTTGGCTTTATTGCCAGCCCAACCGAAACAAATTCGCCACTGGTCATTAATTCGGATACTGTATTGCCCCGCTCTGTCTCCTTTAAGTTTTTCAAGCCTGTTACCTGGCGGAGCAAGTAAATCTTGCAAGTCGTCTGCATCATCCAGATAAAGCAATTTGCGGCGAGCGGCACGCTGAATATCTTTCGGCAACGTAATTGCTCAAGCTCCCTGCCTGGCGACTTCAAGTCGCGGCAACGGAACACACAAAGCCTGCCTTCGCAGGCTAATTACAGTCAGCGAAGGCCGACTTCGCGCCCTTGTTGGTGCAGTTTTAACTGCTGTGGGCATCATGGCTGAGCAGTTACGACTGGTTTGCGGATCATCTTCGTGCCGAAGGCCTACTACTCGGCAGTAATCCATCTGCTGCGGGGTGCTGATCGCTTTGCTGTAAATATTCAGGGCATGACGCGAAAAGTCCCGCACCATGAAATCGAAGATCTGGTCGAGCAGGTCATCCCCCACTGCCTGGATTTTGGCGTTCTCGAGGATGAGCTGACCGTAGACGACCAGGGTAAAGATCTCGCCCAGGGCGAGCAGGAAGTCCACATCCTGGCGCTGGGCTTCGTCGGGCGTCGCCATTGCCAGGAATTCCTTGAAGACCGCGATCTGCTCCTTGAACAGCTTCACATTGGGCAGGTCATAGCTATCGAAGACAGCGGTGTAATCGTGGAAGCGGACGCCTCCCAAACCGCGCGCCGGCCCCTGGTCGAAGAGAAAGTCGTCGTTTTGGGGTTCGTCCTGCCGGGGGATTTCGGGATATTCCGCCGGGTTGAAGAAGTAATTGGGCATGAACTTGACGATCAGGGCGATGTTGACGTG
>JBDRTP010000038.1:0-10010 GCA_043823965.1 Chloroflexota bacterium | reverse complement strand
TCTTTACCCGCCGCACAAATGATGTCGAGCATCACAAGGGACAGGTTTCCTTCCCCGGCGGCGGCTGCGATGCTCAAGATGCCACCCCGGAGCAGACCGCCCTGCGTGAGGCTTACGAGGAGATTGGGTTAGAGCCAGGAGACGTGCGCCTGCTGGGCCGCTTGAACGAGATGGTCACCATCACCCGTTTCCGCGTTACACCAGTGGTAGGAGTCATCCCATGGCCGTATGATTTCCGCCTCTCGGCCGTCGAGGTGGAGCGCGTCTTTTCGATCCCGCTTACCTGGCTGGCGCAGCCTGTAAACTGGGAAGAACATAACATCACGCCACTTGTAACTGCGCAAGTGCAGGTGGACGGCGAGCCGCGCTCATTCCCGGTCATCAGCTATCATCCGTATGATGGTGAAATCTTGTGGGGCGCCAGCGCCAGGATGACGCAAGATTTCCTGAAAGTGCTGGACTTGTTATAAAAAAACCCTCCCCCGTTCTTGGGGGAGGGGCAGGGGTGGGGGCTAAATACAAAACTACTTCTTCTCGCCCTCTGCGGGTACTTCCTCTTCCTTCTTGCCCTTCTCGATCACCTCTGGCTCGACCACTTCCTCGCCGGCCACGGCTTCTGCAGCGACTTCTTCCACTTCTTCGGCCCTGGCGGCGGTCGCCACCACGATCATCTCTTTCGGGTCGTTCAGGATCTTGACTTTATCCGAAAGGACGATGTCGCGGGCGTGGATGCCATCGCCAACGTTAGCCAGGCTGGAAATATCCACCGTGATGCGCTCGGGCAGATCTTGGGGGAAGCATTCGACCTCGAGTTCGTCCAGGCTGGTGACGAGCACCGCGTTGAAATCCTTGACGGCTGGCGAGCTGCCGGTCAATTCGATGCTGACGTGCGTGCGCAGTTTCTCGGTCAGCGAGACGACCTGGAAGTCCACGTGCACCAGGCTGCGTTTGATGGGATTCCGCTGGCTCTCGCGCACCAGTGATGGGTATTCCTTGCCCTCCAGGTCAATCGTCACCAGGCTGGAGGATGTCAGGCGGGAGAGGGTACGCGAGGCCTCGCGCCCATCCAGCGAGATCGGGGTCGGCGCGATGTGCCGCCCGTAGAGCACCCCCGGAAGTTGACCCGCGCGGCGCAGGGCGCGCACCTGTTTTCCGGTCACCGTGCGGTGGGTTGCCTTGATAACTACATTTTCCATTCTTTCCTTCCTCGAGCGCCTCTCACCCCGAGCGGAAGCCCTGTGCGTAATGGTAGGGCATTCACCTACCATAATCGAAGGGCTGAAGCCGAGGGGTTACCTTCGCTCTGATGTTGAATTTACCCGGCGACTGCCAGGGTATTTACGACTTACGTCTGAACAGGAATTGGCCCAGCAATACGGCGATGCCAGCCACCAGGCTGGCGAGTAACACTTGACGGGTATCCATCGCCGTCTCTACCGGACCCTCGACCTGCCGCGCCAAAAGGATGGTGGTGCGCACCTGCTCGGTTTTCACCTGGTTGGAGACCAAAAGGCCGCTTCGGGAACCTGCGCCCATCCTCGCGCTTTGTGCCAGGATGAGGCCGGCGCGACCGTTCAAGTCAGCCTGGGTTGCGCGAACAACAGCCACTGCGCTCTCATGCATGCCAAACGATTCGGCCTGCGCGGATGCGATGGATGTCGTATGCGCTGAGATGTTCTGCGCTGAAATTTGCAGCGCAGCGCTCTGCTGCAGGTCAACTTCCCCGCCGTCAACGCGACCGACGAGGCTTTGGTGAACGCGGACCAGTTCAGCTTCGACCTGCTGGGCCTGCGTATGGGTCAAGTTGATGACTTGCGGCAGCGAGGCTTCTTCCTCTGAAGACTGGGTCTTGCGGGCCATAAGTTTCTCCGGTTCATTGCCTCTGGGCTGGCAAAAAAATGCGCCTCCGCAGGGGAGACGTTTTTCACAACGCGTTGTCATTTTAGCCCTCTTAGCGTGTTTCGTCAAGGCTGGCTATTGGAGGGTATAATTGCGCCAATTATCCTCGCTACCCCCAGCTTGCCTGCCTCACAGGGACGAAGGGGGCGGTGAGGCAGGAGATCCATGCGCAAATACATCTACTTCACCGTCTTCATCTCTGGCATGACCACTCTGGCGGCGGAATTTAGCGCCTCGCGCCTGCTGGGCAACGTCTTCGGGACGAGCAACCTGGTCTGGGCGGCGATCATTGGCCTGATCCTCATCTACCTCAGCCTGGGATATTTCCTCGGAGGCCGCTGGGCGGACCGCTCGCCGCATGCAAAGACGATGTACCAGATATTGGCCTGGGGTGCGTTCACGCTGGGTGTCGTACCGTATGTGGCGCAGCCTGTTCTGCAAGCGGCCGCGACAGCCTTCGATGGGCTGCAGGTGAGCATACTGCTCGGGTCTTTCGCGGCCGTCCTGGTCCTGTTCAGCCTCCCGGTGACATTGCTGGGGATGGTATCACCCTTTGCCATCCGCCTGAGCATACAAGAGGCAAATCACGCCGGCAATGTCTCCGGTAACATTTACGCCATCTCGACGCTCGGTTCGTTTATCGGGGCATTCCTGCCGGTGATGGTTTTGATCCCAACGATTGGCACAACCAAGACCTTCCTGTTCTTCAGCGTTTTCCTGCTCTGCGTCGCTCTGGCCGGCCTGGGCATGAGTGCTGGACGCAAGGTGATGCTGACCTATCTTCTGATGATTGCGTTGCTGGCCGGGGTTGCTCTCCTGGGTGGTCGCGGCGGCATCAAGAAGACAACCGGCCAGATATTCGAGACGGAATCGGCCTACAACTACATTCAAGTGCTGGAGGTTGACGGCTACCGTTACCTGCGTTTGAATGAAGGGCAGGGCATCCACTCGATCTATCACCCGGAAACGCTCGATTATGGCGGGCCGTGGCAGCAATTCCTGGTTGGACCGTTTTTCTACCCCAACCGTTCTCCTGAAGATGTCCAGCGCATAGCCATCATCGGCCTGGCAGCCGGGACGACAGCCAGGCAGGCCGCGCATGTCTTCCCGAATGTGGTCATTGACGGGTTCGAGATTGACCCGGAAATTGCCAGGATCGGCCACGAGTATTTTGGGATGAACCTGCCAAACCTGAACGTCATCCTTCAAGATGGCCGTTGGGGTCTGGCAAACAGCCCGGAGAAGTACGATCTGATCGGCGTGGATGCTTACCGCCCGCCCTATATCCCCTGGCACATGACCACGCAGGAGTTCTTCCAAGTCGTCGCAGATCACTTGACTGAAAAGGGCGCATTGGTAATCAACGTCGGTCACGCCCCTGGCGACCGGCGCCTGATTGATGGCTTGGCGACTACCATCGGGACGATCTTCCCCTCCGTGTACGTGGTGGACATTCCCGGAACGTTCAACTCGATGATCTATGCCACGCGCCAGCCGACGCAGGCCGCCAACCTGGATGAAAACCTGCGCGCACTTTCGGGGCGCGGGGATGCGCCTCCGCTCCTGCTGGGATCCATGTCCCTGGCCTGGACGAACCTCCAGCCGTCGCCGCAGCACTCGCTGGTCTTTAGCGACGACCTGGCGCCGATTGAATGGATCACGAATAATATGATTTTGAATTTTATGCTGCATGGTGAGATAGACACGTTACAGTGAAAACCCATGAAAACCCTCTATAAAATCCTCTCCTGGCTCATCAGCCTGCTCATCCCCGTCGCGCTGGTATTCCTCGGCGTGCGCCTCCTGCTCACACCGCTCTACTTGCAAATAGAATACCGCACCCCCGGCTTTCCAGCGGATGATTATGGCTTCATCCTCCAGGATCGGCTGCATTGGTCGAAAATTGCGCTTCAGTACCTGGTGAATGACGCAAATATAGATTTCCTGGGCAACCTGGCTTTTTCGGATGGCTCCCCTGTTTATAATGCCCGCGAACTGCTTCACATGCGGGATGTCAAGAATGTCGTCCAGCCTGTGCTTGGAATTGGTTATGGCGTCTGGATCACCATACTGGGGCTGGGGATATGGGCGCAGTGGGGGAACTGGTGGCAGGATTATCGTCGCGGACTTGGGCGCGGCGGCTGGCTGACAGCCGGGTTGGTGACACTGATCGCCGTCCTGGCGGGGATCAGTTTCTGGCAATTCTTTACCTGTTTCCACACCCTTTTCTTTGAGGGCGATTCGTGGCTGTTCTTGTATTCGGACACGCTTATCCGTTTGTTCCCCATGCGCTTCTGGCAGGATACTTTCATTGGGGTGGGCCTGATCGCGCTAATCGGCGGGTTGGGGATGGGATTGGGGCTGAGGCCGAAATCGAAATAAGGTGTTATGTAATGCGTGGTGTATAATTCTTCTAAAGGAGCGACAGATGGCAGAATTTTTATCTTTACAAGACCGGGTTGCAATTGTCACCGGCGGCGCTCAGGGCATCGGCAAAGCGATTGCCGAGAGATTGGCCCACTGCGGGGCCACCGTCGTAGTGGCGGACTTACAGGTTGATAAGGCCGAGGCGACAGCCAGCGAAATAACTGCAAAGACCGGTCAGCGGGCTATCGCCGCCCAGGTGGACGTAGCCGATAACGCCAGCGCCAAAACATTGATTGATCGTGTCGTCGAAGAATTTGGGCGCGTGGACATCCTGGTGAATAACGCTGGTATCACCCGCGACAACCTGATTATGCGGATGAAAGAAGAAGATTGGGATTTGGTGCTGAACATCAACCTCAAGGGCGCTTTTAATTGCTCTCAAGCCGTCGTGAGGACGATGATGAAACAGCATTATGGCCGCATTGTTAATATCACTTCCGTTTCGGGCGTGAGCGGCCAGGCAGGCCAGACGAACTACTCTTCCTCGAAAGCCGGCCTGATTGGCTTCACCAAAGCCCTGGCCAAGGAAGTCGGCTCACGCAATGTCACCGTAAATGCCGTCGCACCGGGTTTCATCGAGACCGACCTGACTGCAACCCTGCCCCAGGAATTAAAAGATTCGGCCATCAAATTGACGCCGGTCGGCCGGTTCGGAAAGCCGGAGGATGTGGCTATTGCCGTGGCCTTTTTCGCCTCCGACGAGGCCGCTTTCATCACCGGCGAGGTATTAAAAGTGGATGGCGGAATGATAATTTGATTTCATGACCGTCATTCCCCTTCGGGGACGATGTGCGAACCGCCCCGGCAGGGGGATGACATGTCGGAAATGGAGATTTAAATGACCGAATATCATTCTAAAGGCAAGACCACCCTTACTCCGGATGTCATTTTGACCATTGCCCGCATGGCGGCCCTGGAAGTGGAAGGCGTTAGCAGCCTGGCGGCCGTTCGCGGTGGCGTCAACCGCCTCTTTGGGCGCGGCCATGACGGGGTGCGAATAGAGATCGAGGATAACAACGTCTTAGTAGATATCCATCTGGTGCTGAATAAGGATGTCAATATCCGCGAAGTCAGCCGGAACGTCCAACTTCAGGTGGCGCGTGCCATAATTGAAATGACCGCGCTCGAAGTCGGACACGTCAACATCCACATTGAGGATATTCACTACCCGGCCAACGAGGGTTGATATATTATGAAAGCCCGAACCAGGGCGCGCGGTTTAGCCCTGCAAGTACTTTTCGAAACCGACCTGGTCGGCCATCCTGCGGCGGATGTTTTTAAAGAACGGCTGGAGGAGGAGCCTCTCAGCGCTGAACTGGCAGAGTTTGCCCGCCAGATCATCTTTGGCGTTCTCCCCATTCGCGACCAACTGGATATCATCCTGACTAAATATGCGCCTGAATGGCCGCTCGATCAAATCGCGATTATTGATCGGAACATCCTGCGTTTGGCTGCCTGGGAGTTTGGCGTGCAAAAAGACACGCCCGTCAAGGTTGCCATCAACGAGGCAGTCGAACTGGCCAAACAATATGGCTCGGATAATGCCTCCCGCTTTGTCAACGGTGTGCTCGGCAGCCTGGCCGCTCATCAGAACGAAATCTTATGCGCAGCACCTACTCGGCAGGTAATTCAAGTAACGAAAAAAGGTAAATAGTACATTATGGAATTCCTTGGCGTCGGGCCTCTTGAACTACTCTTCATTGTGTTCATCGCGCTGATCATCCTCGGCCCAAAGGATATGGAGAAGACGGCCAAGACAATCGGCAAGGGGTTGAATCAACTCGTCCGATCCGATACCTGGAAAACTGTGACAGAAGCCTCGCGCAAGCTGCGAACACTTCCCACTGAGCTGATGCGTGAGGCGAATCTTGAAGAACTTAAGGGAACGGCCTCCCAGGAACTTTCTAAAACAATCGAGGAAATCCAGAAACCGTTCGAGGCTTGGACAACTCAACCGACGCCGATCGCTGATCCCCCCGAGAATCCACCGGAACCCAGCCATACAATTGCAGCTCAAGAAAAAAGCGACGAAATGACTTCCCAATAATTCGGGGAGCTTCGAGGTTTTATGCGGAAATTCTTCATCATAGCCTGGCGCATCATCTCCTTCCCCTTCCGGGCAATTTGGTGGCTTATCTCCCTGCCGTTCAAGCTCTCCAAACGGGCCTACGCCTTTCTGACCTTCGAACCTGAAGACCGGTCAATCACGGATGCTTTCTCCGATACGATCCAAAAGCCGGCAGCATTGCTCGATCATCTTTTTGCGCTTCGCAGGCATCTATTTCGGATGCTGGTCGGAGTCGCGTTTGGAATTATTCTGTGCGCAACCTTTACCACCCAGGCGATTGACTTTCTCTCGAAACCAATCGGCGGCATTCATGCCCTGAAAGCCATTGATGTGACTGAAACGGTGGCTGTGTTCATGCGCGTGGCCTTGTTAGGGGGTATCGCAGTTGCATTACCTCACATTGCGTTCGAGATCTGGTTATTCGCCGCGCCGGGATTGAGCGCCCGTTCGCGGCGCATGGGCTTGTTGGGTATTCCTCTGGCAGGGATTTTCTTTGTTGCTGGGATGGCATTTGCCTATCTCTTCCTGCTCCCAACGGCATTGCCCTTCCTGCTCAATTTCATGGGGATCGAGACCATCCCGCGTCCGTCCTCTTATATCAATTTCGTTACCGGTCTCTTATTCTGGCTTGGCATAGCTTTCGAATTTCCGCTTGTCATCTATATCTTGACCCTGATTGGCATTGTGAAGCCGACCTTCCTGGCGCACAACTGGCGTATTGCGGTGTTGGTGATTGCCATCCTGGCCGCGGCGATCACGCCGACTGTTGACCCGGTCAACATGACGCTGGTCATGGGCCCGATGGTCCTGCTCTATTTTCTCAGCATCGGGATGAGCTATCTGGCTTCAATCGGGCGGAAACGACAGAAGGAGAGGATATGAAAAATCGCGCTGCCCACCAACAGATTGTCCGACTGGCCGCTCTTGCCAGCCTGATCGCGCTGCTGCTAAATAGCTGCACGCTTTCGCTGATCGATCCTTCAGGCATCCTCCCACCGACCTCCAGCCTGCCGTTCCCCATCCCGCCAACCGCCACGCCTCAGCCGAATGCAGTAGTCACTTTCGATGTGAGCCTGCCTTCGCCTTTGCTTCCGGGTGAGGAGCTTGTCCTGAGCATCGTGGATGAAGTCACTGGACTGGCGCTGAATGCCACTAATTATCCTATGCAAGGCAAGGACGCACTGCATTACACGCTCGCCTTGCCGTTATCGGTGAACAGCGTGGTGAAATACCGCTACCTGCGCCAGACCACGCTGCCCATCTTCGAGGATAACTCGGCAGATCAGGCCGTACGCTACCGCATGGTCTACATCACCGGCCCGCTTTCAGTGCAGGATGTGGTCGCTGGATGGAGCGACAGCCAGTTCATGCGCAGCACCTACTCGGCAGGTCAAACTGGCCGCATTTTCGGCCAGGTGGTCAACGCTTCGGACGGAGCGCCCATCCCCGACATCCTGGTAGCCGCGGGTGGATTGCAGACCTTGACCGATTCGAGCGGCAATTTCTCCCTCGAGGGCCTGCTGCCTGGAACGCACAACCTGGTGGCCTATGCCCTGGACGGGATGTACCAGACCTTTCAGCAAGGCGCGCTCGTGGTGGCGGATAAGCCCACGCCGGTCAAGGTCACGCTGACCCCTGCCGCGCTGGTCAACGTCGTCTTTGCCGTGATCGTACCCCGCAACACGGTCCCGACCGCGCCGATCCGCCTGGCTGGCAATCTCTATCAATTGGGGAATACCTTTGGCGACCTGGAGGGAGGCTTGAGCACGGTCGCCACGCGTATGCCGGTGCTTACCCCGCTCCCGGATGGCCGCTTTACGCTCTCTTTGATGCTCCCGGTCGGCGCCGATATCCGCTATAAATACAGCATGGGGGATGGATTTTGGAACGCCGAGCACAGGCATAACGGTGAGTTTGTAGTCCGCCAGTTGATCGTCCCCCAGGCCAACAGCCTCGTCGAGGACGTGGTCGAAACCTGGCAGGCCGGCCCTTCAGCGCCGATCCTGTTCGATGTCAGCGTGCCGGTCAATACGCCGGTTACGGATGTGATTTCAATGCAGTTCAACCCGTATGGTTGGACCGTCCCGATCTCGATGTGGCCGTTGGGCAACAACCGCTGGGTCTATATACTCTTCAGCCCACTGAACATGCTGGGTTCTTTTGAATACCGCTATTGCCGCAACGATCAGTGCGGCAGCGCGGATGACCTCGCCACACCGCCCGGACAGCGTGGCCGGCTGGTCGCAACCAGCCTGACCCCGCAAGACATGCAGGATACGGTCAATGGCTGGAAATGGCTGCCGCCTTCCGCGCCGGGTACGCTGGTCGGCCTGCCGTCAGGCCTTCGGCAGGTGACGCCTCGTGCGGCCGGGTTCTGGGCTGGCGTTGAATTCCAGGCCCATTATGATCCATCCTGGCAGGCGCTCATGCCGCAAGCCCTTCAAAACGTCCAGGCGCTCGGTTCGAATTGGGTTATTTTGACGCCGACGTGGACGTACAGCCGGGCATCGCCCCTGGTCTTTGCGCCGCTGCCGGGCTACGACCCACTGTGGGCCGACACGAACGAGACCGTCAGCCGGGCGCGCGCCCTCAACCTGAACGTAGCTCTTTTCCCATCCGCCAATTTCCCAACCTCAGTGGATGATTGGTGGTTCGCCACACCGCGCGACTCGACCTGGTGGGATGCCTGGTTCACGCGCTACCAGGCCTTTGCCGTCTATTATGCCGACCTGGCGACAAAATCCGGCGCGCAGAGTCTGATCCTGGGCGGCGAGTGGTTGACTCCGGCCCTGCCCGGCGGCACGTTGGCGAACGGGGGCAGCTCCAACCTCCCGGCGGACGCAGATACGCGCTGGCGCAACTTGCTGGCTGAAGTGCGCAAGCACTATGGCGGTAGTATTTACTGGGCTTTATCCTATACGGGCGGTTTGCAGGCCGCGCCGGATTTCATCGAAGAGTTGGATGGCATCTACCTGCTCTGGTACGCGCCGTTGAGCAGTTCGGCTGTCCCCTCGGTCGAAGAGATGCAAGCTCAGGCTGGGCAATTGCTAGACAGGGATATACAACCCTTCCAATCAGCCTTGCCGTTAGGCCTTCGGCAGAAGCCGCTGGTGTTGGCTGTGGCTTATCCTTCGGTCAACGGAGCAGCGAGTGCCTGCCTGCCGGATGGCAAAGGTGGATGTATGCCCTGGACAGCGCTCAGCCAGCCGAACCCGGATAATCCGGCTTTCAGTGTAGATATGAAAGGCCAGGCGGATATTTACCAGGCGCTGTTTAGCGCCGTCAACTCGCGCCCCTGGATCACGGGCTTCGTCAGCCGCGGCTATTACCCGCCGACCATCTTGCAGGATAAATCGGCTTCGATCCACGGCAAACCGGCTGCGGATATTTTGTGGTACTGGTATCCGAGAATGTTGGGAGTGGTGAAATAAATTCTCAGTGGTCTTTTGCTGATCGTGGCTGGTTCAGCTTTGTGGTGGTTGGTGCACCAGGCCTACGGACGTTGCCATGAATAACATCAATATGTATCGATCAAGTGCGCGTATGCTTTGTGTCTTCATCTTGGCCTGCCTGCTTTCCGCCAGCATGAGCCCGGGCACGTTCGCGGCCATTGCCC
>JBDRTP010000037.1:0-22364 GCA_043823965.1 Chloroflexota bacterium | reverse complement strand
CCCTGCAAAGCCACCCAGGAGCTGCCATTCATTTGGAAGAAGTTCAGGGGGTGGTCAACAAGCATCCCCCCCAAGGTCACGGGTTGTGTGACGGTCGTAAGGATTTGTATCGTACCGCCTTGCACGAGCGGAAGAGGGGTCACATTGACCGAAGAGAACGCGGCGGGCAATCCGGTTGGTTTGGCGTCGGAGCTGCCGGAGGGCAGATAAAGCACGTCGTCGGGCAAGCCGGCCCAGGTCCCGGGGAGACGATTGATCTCGGCCAGTGTCCACGCGTCTGTTGCCTGGCGTACCGCCAGTTCAAGTAAGGTCTCACCTGGTTTCAGATTCGAGCGGGCCGGCCAGGCAGGTTGGTCGTCTTGTTGCAGGATGATTAGTTTTGCGCCGGCGTAGAGCTGTGTGGGGCTGACTATGTGGTTCAATTTTTTCAGCAGCGCTTCGTCAACGCGGTACTGTCGGCTCAGGCTGCGCAGTGTTTCCCCAAATGGAACGATTTTAGTTATCAACGTGCCGCTCAGCCCCTCCAATCCGGGGATGACCAGACGATCACCGACGTAGATATCGGCATTGTTCAGGTCATTGGCGGTCATTATGTCTGTAATGCCGGTGTTGAAGAGTGCGGCAATGTCCCACAGGGTATCGCCGGCTTGGACGATATACACCGGGCCGGCAGGTGAAGGCAGTGTGGGCGTGGGTGTTTGAGCTGAGGCTGTCCTGGTCGAAAATGCCAGCAGCAGACTGAGGGCGATGATGAAAAGACGTTTAAGCATTTTGGAAAGTTACCTTGTCGCCGATCTGGAACTCCCTTATCCGTTTAGGATGGATTTCCAGGATGTATTTTGCCGGTTGGTGGGGGAAGTAGGCCAGATGCCAGGCTTTCGCATGGGCGATGTCAACGACGGTGTAGTTTGCATCGAGCCAAATGATGCCCAGATCCATGCAGACCGCCAGCATGTGAATGGCAGCGTCGAGACGGTTTTGACGCGCCTGCACAAGGAGCAGGCCCTCATCCGGCGCGATGCGGCTGCGAAAAGTCAAGCCGCGCAAGCGCCCGAAGAAGCTGTCGCAATAGCCTGCCCGCAGGGGGGCTTCAAGCCGGCGGCTGTGATTTAGTATTTGAATCTGGCGGGGCATATATCATTTACGAAAAACGGGGCGTTTTGCAAGAACATTATCTATGCTGGCTAATAATTCCTGTGGACTGAACGGTTTGGCGATGTAATCGTCCACCTTGGCGATATGCAGACCGAGGACTTTATCAATGCTCTGGGCTTTTGCCGTTACTACGATGACAGGAATATCGCGGGTCGCCTCGTCAGCTTTCATCTGCTGGTAGACTTCCCAACCGTCCAGATCCGGCATCATTAGATCGAGAAGGACGAGGTCCGGCTTTTCTTTGCGGATCATCTCCAGCCCTTCGAGACCGCCATTGGCTCCCTTGACCTCAAAACCGCGGCGGCCAAGGATGAGACGAATCAGATCTATCATTTCTGCTTCGTCCTCGATGCATAAGACACGTTTTAGTGTAGTATCTGTCATAGTCGCAACCTGCTAGTGAATGAGAATATTACCTGGGCTGTTCATGATAACTGGGCGCTAAGCCGCATAGATTGTGCATATTATAGCACGATTGAGTAGTTACATTAGAACTTTATATAAGATATTCGCCTGGTCTGGCTTAGATATGTATAGGTTGGTATAATCAACAAGTCTAACAGGAGGTATTTGTGAATTCGCGCAACCAGTCATTTATTATTTATCTCCTGCTGTTCATTGCCATCGTGGCGATGGTCTACTTCAACATCCGGCAACAGCCAGGTGTTCAGGAGCCATTGACCATCAATCAGTTGGCAGCTTTGATTCAGCAGGAAAAGGTCTCGCGCATTGTCATCGAAAACGGTAACAACTTACAGGTTATTTATCGTGGTGATAATGGGAATATCGAACAAACTGCTCAAAAGGAAGCTGAGACAACCCTTGTCTCTCAATTGGTTGATCTCGGTGTCACACCCGAACAGCTTGCTCCCGGCAAAATCCAGGTGGAGGTTAAACCGCCCAGCTCATTGGTTGGCTTTATGACCATTGCGAGTTACGTATTGCCCTTCCTGCTGCTCGGTGGGCTTTTCTGGTTCATATTTCGCCAGGCGCAAGGCAGTAATAATGCCGCAATGTCATTTGGCAAGTCACGTGCGCGCATGTTCAATAGCGATCACCCGACAGTGACGTTTGAGGATGTAGCTGGTGTCGAAGAATCCAAGGAAGAATTAAAAGAGGTGGTTGAATTTCTACGCGAACCTCAGAAGTTCATCCAATTGGGCGCGCGCATTCCAAAGGGCGTCCTGCTGGTCGGCCCGCCCGGAACCGGTAAAACCCTCTTGGCGAAAGCTGTTTCAGGTGAGGCGGGCGTCCCGTTCTTTTCGATCTCCGGCTCAGAGTTTGTGGAGATGTTCGTGGGTGTAGGTGCGTCTGTTACCGGCGATACGCCAATACTGATACGCACCCTCGAAGGTACGCGACTCCTGCCTATTGCCGAGTTCGTGGATGGTTGTTATCAGAACGGTGCTGGTGGCTTTACCGTGCCCGTGAGCGATGTGCAAACCCTGGGCTATGAGGAGAAGGATTCCAAGTTCAAAGGCTCCCCAAAGTGCTTCTTTGGCCAGAGCGCCTGGAAGAACGTCGCTTCCGTTTATCGCCATTGGGTGAGCGAAATCTACGAGATTCACTACCTGGGCGGGGTTATTTGCACCACTGGCGACCATAGCATCTTCGTCCGCACGCGGGACGGCATGCAGGCTGTGGCCGCACGGAACTTGAAGCATGGTGACGTGTTGGTAAACCTGCCTTTGAAAGTGCGCGGGGAGTATTCGCCGGAGTATGGCACTCCATATGATATTCGGGCACACACTTTCAGCAATCAGAGAGATACCCAGGAATTGCACATCTGGGACGACGACCCGGCGGCCATTTCCGCCTATGATTTTGCTCTTGAGCAAGAGGGAGTTATGAGCCAGGTTGCCATTGGCCGTGCCCTTGGCGTCTCCCAGGCCACAGTGGGCAACTGGCAGCGTGGCATCAATACCCCACGTCCCCTCACCCGTAACCTGGTGGGGCAGGAATTGCCGGAGAGCGTCTCTATGACTCCGGACCTCCTCAAACTCATGGGCTACTATACTGCCGAGGGCCGGGCTACACCACACCTGGAATTCATCTTTGGTGCTCACGAGGGTGAACTGCACGAGGATTGTATTGCCTTAATGCGCCGGGTCTTTGGCGTGGCACCAACCCTATCGCCTGTTCGCGATAACTCCTTGCGTATCGCTTTTCCTCGCCCTTTGGGCCGCTTCTTTGCCCGCTATTGTGGGGAGGGGAGCCACAACAAGCACGCGCCAGAACTGCTGTGGCATCTCCCTAAAACATATTTTGTATCCTACCTGGAGGGCTACGCCCGGGGCGATGGATACGTGACGCGAGAAGGTAAGCTCAGCATCACGTCTGCAAGCAAGCAGTTGATCACGGAGCTAACCTGGCTCTGCGCGATGCATGGCATCAAAGCAGGTGTGCGGCACGTGTCACAACCAGGTGGCCGCGTAATCAGGAGCAAACCGCTTCCCGAAGGTGAGGCCTGGAACCTGATCATTGGCAAGACCAGCAATCCATTTGCGAAGGTCTCTATCCCAAGCCAGGGGAAAAAGCCTGTTGTCCAGGAGGTGATCGTCAAGCCTTACGAGGGCTATGTCTATGACCTGTGTGGATGCGAGAACGAGGCTTTTTTTGGCGGCGAGAAACCGATCCTGCTGCACAATAGCCGTGTGCGCGATCTGTTCGAGCAGGCCAAGCGTCATTCACCTTGTATTGTCTTCGTGGATGAAATCGACGCGGTCGGCCGCCAACGCGGCGCCGGCCTGGGCGGTTCGCACGATGAACGCGAGCAGACCCTGAATCAGATGCTGGTCGAGATGGATGGCTTTGACACGGACACCAACGTCATCATCATGGCAGCCACCAACCGCCCCGACATCCTTGACCCGGCCTTGCTGCGCCCTGGTCGTTTCGACCGCCGCGTGGTTCTCGACCGGCCAGACATGCGCGGGCGTGAAGCCATCCTGCGCGTTCACGTCAAGGGCAAGCCGTTGGAACCGGAGGTTGACCTGGGGACAATTGCACGCGGCACACCTGGTTTCGTCGGCGCCGACCTGGAGAATACCGTCAACGAGGCGGCCATCCTTGCGGCGCGGCGTAATAAAAAATCCATCGGCCAGCCTGAATTTGAAGAAGCCATCGAGCGCGTGGTCATGGGGCCGGAACGCAAGAGCCGGCTGATCAGCGCCGAAGAAAAACGCATCATCGCCTATCACGAAGCGGGTCATGCGGTGGTGATCAATGCCATCCCTGAGGCCGATCCTGTTCAAAAGATCACCATTGTTGGGCGCGGACAGGCAGAGGGTATCACCTGGTACCGCCCGGAGGAGGATCGTGTCTTGACCTCGCGCAAAAAACTGATTGCACAACTGTCCGCTTTGCTCGGCGGCCGGGCTGCCGAGGTGCTCATTTTTGACGACATTACCTCTGGCGCCTCGAACGACCTTGCACAGGTGACCAAGATCGCCCGCAACATGGTCACGCGCTGGGGCATGGGCGGCGAATTAGGCCAGATGACTTACGGCCAGAAAGAGGAATTGATCTTCCTCGGCCGCGAGATTTCAGAGCAACGCGATTATTCCGAATCGATCGCGCAGAAGATTGATATAGAAGTACGAAAACTAATCGATGAGGCCTTTACGCAGGCGCAAAAGCTTTTGAAGAAATATCGCACGGAATTAGACTCAGTTGCCAATCGCCTGCTCGAAGTGGAAACCCTGACGCGTGAAGAATTCGAAAAAATCTTCCCGCCTCCAGTCCCGAAGAAGAGCGGCACGCCGCAGATCGCGTGATGAAGTCTACTTGCTACTCTCTTTGTGCTGCCTCACCAACTCACGCCGCAGGATCTTGCCGACGGTTGTCTTGGGCAGTTCGCCCCGGAATTCGATGTGCGTGGGGACTTTGTAAGCGGCCAGTCGTTCCTTGCACCAGGCCTTGATCTCGTCCTCGGTAATCGTCTCGCCCGGCTTGACCACCACCCAGGCCTTGACTGTCTCGCCGCGGTACGGATCCGGGATGCCCGCCACGCCAACTTCCAGTACTTTTGGATTGGCGCTGATGGCCTCTTCGACCTCGCGCGGCCAAACCTGATAGCCGCCCGGTTTGATGAGTTCCTTCTTACGGTCTACGATGTAGAAGTACCCGTCTTCATCCATCCGGGCGATATCGCCGGTGTAAAGCCGGCCATCGCGCAGCGTGTTGGTGGTCTCAGTGGGCATGTTGTGATAGCCTTTCATCACCTGCGGGCCTTGGATGATTATTTCGCCGATCTCGCCGACCGGCATTTCGGTTTTCCCATCCTCCAGGCTGACGATTTTGGCGATCACATCCGGGAGCGGCAGGCCGATCGAGCCGGTGCGGTTCTCACCCAGCAGGGGATTGCAGTGCGTGGCGGTCGGAGCTTCCGAGAGGCCGTAACCCTCGACCAACTTTCCACCGCTCAGGGCCTCGAATTTTTCCTTCGTTTCCCGCATCAAAGGCGCCGAACCGGAGATACAGGCCTTGACGGAACTGAGACTATACTTGCCCGACTTGACGTCGGGATGGTTGTTGAGCGCATTGTACAAGGTGGGAACACCCGGGAAGATGGTTGGATGGTATTTTTGGATGTTTCCCAGAACGTCGTGCAGGTCGCGCGGATTGGGCACCATCACCATGCTTGACCCGGTGAGCATGGCAAGGAGCATCCCGGCCACCATGCCATAGACGTGGAAGAGCGGGATAGCCATTAGAATGATCTCGTTTCCTGGGTCCAGATTGGTCATCCAGGATTGCATTTGGAGGCCATTGGCGACCAGGTTGCGGTGTAAGGCGATCGCGCCTTTCGAGATGCCGGTCGTACCGCCGCTGTATTGGAAGATGGCCGTGTCGTCTGGACCGACTTTGATCGCGGGACGGTCTTCGGGCTTGTACTTGGCCAGCAGATCCTGGAACCAGATATCACCTGGTTCCAACGAGACCCGGAAGCCGCCTTTCTTTTCTTTTGCCAGCGTAAAGAGCACGCGCAGGGCCGGCGGCAGGGTTTCCTTGATATTGGAAACAATGAGCGTCTTGATCTTGGTCTTGGGCTGGGCGGTCTTGATTATCTTGTAGAAATTGCTCATCACGAACATCACTTCGATGCCGGCGTCGTTGACCTGGTGTTCGATCTCCGGTGGCGTATACAATGGGTTGGTGGCAACAACAACGCCGCCGGCTTTCAGGATGCCGAAATAGCTCATCACGAACTGGGGTGTGTTCGGCATGAAAAGGCCGACGCGGTCGCCTTTCTTGATTCCCATCTTGGCAAGCGCGCCTGCAACCCGGTCGGTAATCTCATTCATCTCCCGGAAAGTGACGATCGCCCCCTTGAAGAGTGTGCAGGGCTTGTCTGGAAACTTGCGGGCGTTTTCCTCGAGGAAATAGAAAAGTGGAACAGCAGGGTATTCGATTGTATGTGGAACCCCCTTATCATATTTCTTATACCATGGATAATCTTTCATAGTTCTCCTCCTCGGCAGATAGAATAGGATGTTTACAGCCGAAGGCCTACTCGGCATGTAAATAGTATAGAGGCAATAGAGAGAAAAGTCAATAGGTTTGTGCAACTATTTTACCTGTGAGGTGTTATATTTAAGTTTTTATTCTGCTATTCTCGTCAGGATGTACGCGACCATCTCGTTCAGCGGGGTTTGCCCTGCGACGAACCAGTGGATCGTCGGGTCATCCTGCTTGAACCAATTTGCCTGTCGGCGGACGAAGACCCGCGTGGCGCGTTGGATGGCCTGCCTGGCTTGTTCCTGGGTCAGCTTGCCCTGCAGTACCATCACACACTCGCGATACCCGATGGCGGAGAGGCTGGGCAGATCGGGCGAGTAACCCCGCTCGAGCAGTCTCCGCACTTCATCCAGGAGACCCTTGGCGAACATAGCCTGGAGGCGGGCATCCAGACGGGCATACAATTCAGGACGCGGGCGGTTAAGGCCGAGGGTCAGCAGGCGGTAAGGCGATTCGCTGTGTCCACGTTGCTCTGAAAAACGCTTTCCCGTGCTCAAGATAACCTCCAGCGCCCGGATTGTCCGGCGCAGGTTGCGCGGATCAATTATTTCAGCCGCGAGCGGATCGAGAACTGCCAGCTTCGAATGCAGCCAGGCGTTACTTCTCTCCCTGGCTAAAGTCTCCAGATTGGCGCGCAGGCGCGGGTGCGGAGCCTGAGCCGGCGGCGTCCAAGCGTGCGTTACCGCGCGGATATATTGCCCCGTTCCTCCCACCAAAAATGGCAAGCGCCTGCGTTGATGGATATCCGCGATGGCCTGGATTGCGGCTTGCTGGAAAAGAGCCAGACTCCAGGTCGCGTCCGGGTCGGCTATGTCAATCAGATGATGGGGAACGCGTGCTTGTTCGGTAGGGGATGGCTTGGCAGTGCCAATATCCAGGCCGCGATAAAACAAGCGCGAATCAGCCGATACAATCTCGCCTCTCAATCTTTCGGCGAGTTGCAGGCTGATCTCGGTCTTGCCGACCGCGGTCGGCCCGACGATCACGATTAGTGGAAGTCTCCCCTCTCCTTTTGGGAGCCCCGTTGGGGTGCTTCCCCCTACGGGGACTATGCGCGAAGGGGTTGGGGGTGAGGTCATGGGTGAGGGCCTAAGCGAGGACATTTTCGAAGTGGGTGATGCGTGGGGATTGGCCGCCGGGGGAGCCTTCGACGGCGATCACATCGAATTGCCAGTCGCCGTCCAGTTCATGTTCCTGGAGGTAATGTTCGGCCGCGGCCAGCATGTGCGCCTGCTTGCGTGGGGTGACCGAATCTTCAGGGTAGCCGAATGTGTGCGAGGTGCGCGTCTTGACTTCGACGAACACGATTTGACCTTCCCGTTGACAGATTAAATCAATTTCTCCGTAAGGTGTTCGGGCGTTTGTCGTCAGCAATCTGAAGCCCTTGTTTATCAGGTAATCTGCGGCGACAGCCTCCCCCCAACGGCCAATCCTTTGCCTCCTGTGGCTCATCCTCGAAATTTCTCCAGGATACTTTGCAAGTGGACTATCAATCCACGCTTGCGCGGCTCTGCCTTGTAAACCAGATGCTTGTAATGCTCGAGCATCGTCTGCGTCGTACGTTCGATGGCATATTTTTCGGTAGCTTTTCTGGCAGCTTGTCCCATCTTGTGGCGCAGTTCGCGATCCATACACAATCGGGTCATCTTGGCTGCAAAAGCTGCCTGGTCTTCACTTGAAAGGAAGCCAGTGATACCATTTTCGATGGTCTCACCCACGCCGACGGAGCGAATTCCCAGCACGGGAAGGCCGGTTGCCATTGCCTCGATCACGGATAATGGATGCGTCTCGGTGATCGAGGCAGTAACAAAGGCGTCACACATTGCCAGGTAGGGTGGCAATAAGTCGTATTCCAGCATACCGAAGAAGTGGACTCGCTTCGATGCGCCGATTCCAGCGGCTTGATTCTTAAGAGCCTGCTCCTCAGGTCCGCCGCCGATGATAACCAAATGGACGTTTTCAATCGCCTCCGCTACACCCGCAAAGGCTTTGATCAGGAAGCTGAGATTCTTCTCCGGGGCTAGCCGCCCAGAGAAGACGAAGATGATATCCTCCACTTTGAAGCCGATTTTGGTTCGTTGGGCCGATTGCCCATTTTGGTGAAAAAGTTGAAGTTCGACTCCATTGGGGACGATTTCGATGTGACTCTTCACCCCCAGTTTTTGTAAAACCTGCGCCATGCCAGTTGAAGGTGAAATCACCAAATCCACCGCATTGCAAAATGACGGCATATAGCTTTCCAGGAACGTAGCGCTGATTTCCTCCGGCAGGAGCGGCAGGTAGGCTTGGGCATAAAGATCATAACGGGTATGATTGGTGAAGAGGATCGGGATGCGCAACGGGCGGCAATAGCGCAAGGCCAGTCGTCCACTCAGGAAGGGATGGTGGACGTGGACCACGTCCATCGTCTGGAGCAGCGCTTTCACCTGGCGACTGTAATGGAAGGACAGGTAATAGCCAGTATCCACCAGTTGAAGCCCGGGCGAGCGGAAAATACGCGTCTCGTCATCTTTGTAATCCAGGTCGCCAAACGTAAATACGAAGACCTCATGCCCGGCTTGTTCGAGGTAACGTTTATTCAAGCTGATATAATTCGTAACGCCACTGATGTACGGTTTGTACAAATCTGTCATCATGCCGATACGCATATTCGCACTTCTCCAATCAATTATCCTTATCGGCAATAAATCCTGATTCTCTTTTGCATCGAATTTTCACGAATTTCCCGAAGAAAATTCGCCCAATTCGTGTAATTCGATGCAGAAAAAGCTATTACCGATAATGTCTAATAACTGCTGATAGGATGGGATATACTCACATCCTAGAGAACCATCTTAAGTCAATGGGGATGACCTGTCAAGGTAGGGTATAATTATTTCGTTCAGGTTATTACGACCGGGATGAAGTTTAATCGAGAAATCATTAAACCAAGGCAGTCTATGGCTAGCGTTCCTATTACTATACCACTGGATTATTGGAAATCCATCACCGTCAGCAAGCAGGATCTTGAATTAATAATTAACTACCTTTTCGAGAACGAAACGCCGCTCACTGAAAAAGAGCTGCTGATGGTTCTTGTTGCGGCGCGCATTGCTGCTGAGCGCGCATCCCTGCTCAAGAAGCAGCAGGGGGATGGAAAGATATACCTGCCCAAAGAACATTATCAACCAAGTGAAAAACTGGTCTTTCCCTCTCTGGATTGGCGGAGCGGGAAAGTGGTCACCGTGCGCTCTGGTCTGAACCCCGAGGTCGGTGAGTTTGAAGTCGTCGAAGTTGAGTTTGGAGACGGAAGCAAGCATAGCTTTGCCGCAAATCTGGCCGATCATAAGCTCAACCAGCCGATGGAAGCCTCGCTCGATGTTGACAAGGTTCTTTCGACGTATGGCGCGGAACTGGAGATAAAATTCGCGGCTGCCCTGAAAAGTGACGAAGGTTTAGTGCAGATTGCCGGGCGCTGGTTCCCGCGGGCGCTGTTGGTGGATGTAAATGTGGGACATCTCAATCTTGCCGAGGCAGTTCTGGAGGAAGCCAATGGTAGACCATTACCGACCTCTGCCTTGCTTGAACAAGTCGAATTGCCGGAGAATGTAAACCCCAAGCTGATCGAATTTTCGATGAATTACGCCATCCAAGAGGATGAGCGCTTTGACGAGGTTGGGCCGGCCGGAGAGGTGCTGTGGTATCTTCATCGGCTGGAACCGGAAGATGTCCGCCAGACGCCGGTGCAATTGCGTTATTCACCCGTAGAGTATGACCGCTCTGTACTAACCGCTGAAATGCTGGAGCTAGAGGCCGAGCTGAACGATGAGTTGAGTGACCTGGCTTCACCACCCGAGCAAGTGGAGGAGGTTGTCGTCAGCCTGACCTATCCCCATTGGCGGGCGGGCACGTTGCCGGTCTCAGCGCGTGTACGCACATTATTCCCAACCGCTTACGAATCGCCCCGTGTCCGTTTTACCCTTGTAGATGGGCAGACAAAGGAGGCGATGCCGGCCTGGGTCGTGCGGCAAAACCGGTATGTTTATGGCTTGAGCGAGTGGTATCGAAAGTATAACCTGATCCCCGGCAGCCTGATCGTTGTCCGAAAGGGCAAAATCCGCGGGCAGGTCATCGTCCAGGCCAGGACTCGCCGTCCGACAAAAGAATGGGTGCGCACGGTTCTGGTTGGACGCGATGGGGGCATCGTGTTTGCGATGCTAAAACAGAACATTGCGGCTGATTACAACGAAAGGATGATCGTCGTAGTTCCTGATGTGGACGCAGTAGACCGGGCCTGGGCGCAGGTAGCCAGGCAGCAGCCGCCGCTTGAAGTTATGGTCATGAATATTATGCGTGACTTGACCAGGTTGAACTTACAGGGTCATGTCCATGCCCAGGAATTGTATTCGGCGATAAATATCATCCGCCGATGTCCGCCCGGCCCGTTGCTGGTTATGCTGGTAACGCAACCCGGATTCACGCATGTCGGCGATATGCACTTCCGCCTGGTAGATTCTGATTATGGTAGGGCAGTCACCTACCATTACGGAGGCTGAGGATGAGCGAATTCAAGAGATTCAGCCTTGTCAAGCCCACCCTGCAAATGCCCTTCCATATTGACTTTGAATGGTGGCAAGATAATGATCGCAACTGGCGCGTTGAATTACGCAGCCTGTTGTGCGTGGAGCACCAGGCGGCTTTCGCAGACTTGCCTGAGACTCAGATGATTGATTGGATTGACCCAGAAACGGCCGAGGTGCGCCAGTTGGAGGGACTGCAACATGCCCTGATCAGTCATTGCGCCAGGCAGGAAGGGTTTTTGACTGAACACACCACCCTGGTGGATGCAGTCTTTCGTTTGCTGTTGGCAAATGGCAATGCGCCTATGTCGGCGCTGGAACTCGGCGCAACACTCAAACGTCCGGCGGATATCATCTTGCGTACGTTGGGCGGCCCACGCGTGTATAAGGGTCTGCGCCCTACGCAGTATAATTTACTCCTCAAGCCCCTATAGCTTAATGGACAAAGCCGCGGCCTTCTAAGCCGTTGATCCAGGTTCGAGTCCTGGTAGGGGCATTGGTGTGTGACCGCGAGACGCGCCGCTTCAACCTGGAGGCGGCTGCGTTGAGCAAAGATATCGCCATTCTGGTTATCAGCACAGACCTGCCTTTTGCCCAAAAGCGGTGGTGCGGATCTTCTGGCGTAGATCAAGTGACGGTGCTCTCAGACCACCTGACAGGCGAGTTCGGGATGCGGTACGGCGTGCTCATCAAAGAAACGAGGATCTTGCGCCGCGCGGTTTTTGTGGTCAATCGGGCCGCCAAGATCACCTACGGTACGTGCTTATATGCCTGCGTTAGGTGAGGAGCCGAATTACGCCGAGGTGTTGGCCGCTGCGCCGAAGGCCTACTCGGCAGGCTGCGCTTAAGAGTAAGGAGTAGTAAGATGGCAACCCAAATCTGGAAATCACTCGCCTCCCCAGAGAGGCCTTACGTGACGCTTCAAGCCATTGGCTGGCAGGTAAATCTCAGGTCGTTTTCGTGGAGTCCGCCGACCGATGTTTACGAGACGGAAACCAGCTTTGTGGTGCGCGTCGAAGTGGCCGGGATGCGCCAATCGGATTTTTCAATAAACGCCGAAGGGAACTACCTGGTCATCAGTGGTGCACGCTCCGATTTGCCCGAGCGACGCGCCTATCACCAAATGGAAATCCGCTTTGGAGACTTTAGCACTGCGATCGAGCTGCCCTCGGGAGTCAATGTTGAAAAAGCGGAAGCGGAGTATGAGGATGGCTTCCTGACTGTCGTGTTGCCCAAAATCAAACCTGCCAAAGGCCTACCGAGTAGGTGCTGCGCACTCGGCTGAAATTACAGGGTACTGCGTAGATTGGTGAACCAAACTCTTGTAATTTGCGAGCATTTCGGCACATGCAAGTTCACGAATTATTGCAAGAAGCAGTAAGATCATAAATTAACTCTTAACCAAATATGTCTGCCTCACGCTGGTACTCGAATTTAACAGATTTCCTTGAATGGGTTGGGGATGTTGACACCGCGGTGGATGAAATATTCCTGCCTTCGATCTTAACCCGCCTGCAAAAGAAAGATGAGCGGGATAAGCAACCGCAGCCGGAGCCGGCATCCGAGGCGGAAACCATTAAATATCCGGTGATTCTTCCCATCCTGCCACTTCGCGGCGTGGTCGTCTACCCCCAGACAGCCGTTCCGTTGACCATCGGCCAACTGCGCTCGATCAAGCTCATTGACGACGTCTCTTCCGGAGATCGGCTCATCGGCCTGGTGGCGGCGCGCAACCCCGAGATAGAGAATCCTGGCCCAGCCGACCTGTATCCAACTGGCACAATCGCGGTCGTCCATCGCTTATTCCGCGCCCCCGATAACACCATCCGGTTGCTGGTGCAGGGTTTGGTGCGTTTCCGGCTTGGCGAGTTCATCCAGGAGGAACCGTATCTCAAGGCGAAGATCGAGCTGGCTGCGGAGAATGTGGAGACCGGCCTTGAAATAGATGCACTGGCGCGCAATGCCCGCGACCAGTTCGAGCAGATCGCCGAGATGAGTCCATCCATTCCGAAGGAGCTGGTGGCCTCCATCACCACTCTGGAAGACCCGCTGCAGACCATCTATACGATCGCTAATTTTCAGCGCATCGAGCTTCAAGAAGCCCAGCAGATCCTGGAGCTTGATTCAACTCAGGAAAAGCTGCATAAACTGGTCGGGGTGCTGGTGCGGGAAGTCGAGGTCTTGCAACTCGGGCAGAAGATCCAGAACCAGGCCCGTTCTGAAATCGAGAAAGTTCAACGTGATTACTTCCTGCGCGAGCAGTTAAAGGCGATCCAAAAAGAATTAGGCGAGAAAGACGAACAATCCGTCGAGGTGGAGGAATTCCACAAGAAAATCGAGACGGCCAGGATGCCCGAGGAGGCCGAAAAGCAGGCCAAGCGTGAGCTGGAACGCCTTTCCCGGCTGCATACAGCCGCGGCAGAATACGGTGTCATCCGCACCTACCTGGATTGGCTGGTCACGCTGCCCTGGTCACAGAGTACGACGGACAACCTGGATATTGCTCACGCCCGAAAGATCCTTAATCAGGATCATTATGGTTTGGAGGATGTCAAGGAACGCATTTTGGAGTTCCTTGCGATTCGCAAGCTGCGCCTGGAGCGCAAGGACGAGCAAATTCCATCCAAGGATGCCATCCGCCGCGAACGTGAAGGGGTGATCCTGTGCTTTATCGGCCCACCCGGGGTGGGTAAGACCTCTCTGGGCCAGTCCATCGCCCGTGCGATGGAACGCAAGTTCATCCGCATTTCGTTGGGAGGTATGCGCGACGAAGCTGAGATTCGCGGCCACCGGCGCACATACATCGGCGCTATGCCGGGGCGTGTCCTGCAGGCCTTGCGACGCACCGAATCGCGCAATCCGGTTTTCATGCTGGACGAGGTGGATAAGCTCGTCTTTGACTTCCACGGCGATCCGGCCTCGGCCCTGCTTGAGGTGCTCGACCCGGAGCAAAATGTCGAATTCCGCGACCATTATCTGGAAGTCGCCTACGACCTCTCCCAGGTATTCTTCATTACCACGGCTAATACGTTGGAAACAATTCCAGCCCCGCTTCTCGACCGGATGGAGGTTATTCATCTTTCCGGTTATACCGAAAGCGAGAAGGTCACCATTGCCAAAGATTACCTGATCCCACGTCAGGTGCGGGAAAATGGCCTGCGTCCTGAGGAAGTGAAGTTCACCAGGCATGCCTTGCGGACGATTATCAACCGCTACACGCGCGAAGCTGGGGTGCGCAACCTGGAGCGAAAGATTGGCTCGGTGTGCCGCAAGATCGGCACGCGCATCGCCCAGGGTGAGAATCAAGCTGCGAGTGTCACCCCCAAAGTCGTAAAGGAATTGTTGGGACATCCCATTTTCCTTGAGACGGAAGAGATCAACGTCCGCACCTCGATCCCGGGTGTGGCTCCCGGCCTGGCGTGGACACCCTACGGCGGCGATGTTCTCTTCATCGAAGCGACGCGTATGCCAGGCGCCAAGGGCTTCCAGCTTACGGGTTCGCTCGGCAATGTGATGCAGGAATCGGCGCGTGCGGCGCTATCCTATGTCCGTTCCCGCGCCGAGGCTCTGGGCCTGGACAAGGATTTCTTCGAAAAAACCGATATCCATATGCACATCCCGGGCGGCGCACAGCCAAAGGATGGCCCCTCGGCGGGGGTGACAATGGCGACCGCGTTGGTCTCGTTGATTTCGGGGCGCTCGGTGAAGAAAAGCGTCGGCATGACCGGCGAGATCACCTTGCGCGGCCAGGTTTTGCCGGTCGGGGGCATCAAAGAGAAAATGCTGGCTGCCCATCGCGCCGGCTTGAAGACCGTCATCCTGCCAAAGCGCAACGAACTCGATTTGGAAGATGTGCCAGATGAAATAAAGAAGACTCTCAAATTCATCTTTGCTGAATCAGTGGACGATGTCTTGAAGTCCGCTTTGGAAAAAAAGGTATCAGTGCGTAAGACCACTGTCCCAAAATCAGCGAAGAACGGGGACGGCAATGGTGAAAGTACTGCTGGCTGAAGATGATCGCACGATGGTTTCTCTCCTGAAAACCCTCCTGGGCATGGAGGGCTTTCAGGTAATCACTCTGGCTGGTGAAACGAGCGACATCCTGGAAATCGTGCGCAGAGAAAAGCCAGCTATTATCTTGATGGATATCTTTCTCGGGGCGGAGAATGGGATTGATATCCTGCGCAAAATGCGCCAGATGCCTGATCTAACCAAAGTGAAAGTGGTCATGAGTTCGGGCATGAATTTACGTGATGAATGTCTGGCTGCGGGCGCGAATGACTTTCTCCTCAAGCCTTACATGCCCGATGACCTGATAAATATACTCAAATCCAATTCGTCGAAGACCTACCCGGTAGGCAGGACTTGTGAGCCACCTGATCCTGATACGTGAATTCAGCTTCCCGGAGGATTATCCCGTCGTCTGCCGGCTGTGGTCGTCGGCCGGCCCCGGTATTCATCTGCGCCGTTCGGACGAGCCGGAGGAAATCCAGAAAAAGCTCCAACGGGACCCAGACCTGTTCCTGCTGGCCGAAGACGACGGCAAGGTGATGGGTAGCGTCATAGGCGGGTTTGACGGCCGCCGGGGGTTGGTCTATCACCTGGCTGTCGCTGAAAACCACCGCAATCAGGGTGTTGGCGCTTTGCTGATGGAAGAGTTGGAAAAACGCTTGCGGGCAAAAGGCTGTATCCGCACGTATTTGCTCGTCACCCGCGACAACGCGGAAGCGATAGCGTTCTACGAAAAAGGCGGCTGGCAGAAAATGGACTTATACGTCTACGGGAAGGACATCGCTTAAATGACTTTGCGCTTCGGGATCCTGACCGCCTCTGACCGTTCGGCGCGCGGCGAACGCCCGGATACTTCCGGCCCGGCGCTGGCAGAGGTGATCGCTTCGCACGGCTGGGATTTAGTCTGCCAGGACATTCTTCCAGATGATTTGACCACTCTGCGCCAGACTCTCATTGCCTGGGCCGGGCGCGGCGACCTGGATATCATCCTGACCACCGGAGGGACGGGTTTTTCGCCGCGGGATGTCACCCCCGAAGCGACGGCTGCGGTCGTAGAGCGCATGGCGCCCGGCCTGGCCGAAGCCATGCGCGCGGCGAGTTTGCAGGTCACGTCCCACGCCATGCTCTCACGCGCCATCGCGGGTATACGCGGCCGAACGCTGATCATAAACCTGCCGGGCAGCCCGAAAGCCGCAGTTGAGAATTTACAGGTGCTGCTGCCGGTGCTGGCTCACGCAGTCGAGTTATTGCGTGAAGACCCTGCCGCCGAAAAACACCATACAGCACCTTCAACCGAAGGGTAGTATAATCCTGCCCGTTTGCAATTCCCCTCACCCCAAACCCCTTCGCGAAGCACCCTGTGGGCTCCCAGCGGAAGAGGGGCAGGGGTGAGAGAAATAAAAGTGAGGACGTATGATTGATGTAAATGATCTTCGAAAAGGGGTCACTTTCGAGCACGATGGAATGCTCTTCCGTGTTTTGGAATACAGCCACAACAAGCCCGGGCGCGGTAATGCCACGATCCGCATCAAGGCTCGCAATCTGCGCTCCGGGACCACGCT
Source organism: Chloroflexota bacterium (assembly GCA_043823965.1). Taxonomy (GTDB): domain Bacteria; phylum Chloroflexota; class Anaerolineae; order Anaerolineales; family Villigracilaceae; genus CG2-30-58-95. The sequence continues at coordinate 5,557 of JBDRTP010000037.1, read as the reverse complement.
GGAAAAAACCTTCCAGTCCGGCGATCGTGTCCAGGATGTGCGGCTGGATTATCATGACGTGCAGTACCTCTATACCGACGGTGAGTTGTATCACTTTATGGATAACGTAACCTTTGAGCAACCCGCCGTGAAAAGCGAACTGGCAGGTGAATACGCCGGTTTTCTAAAAGAAGGTATGGAAGTAAAACTCACTTTCTATGATGGCGAGGCAATTGACATCGAATTGCCCACCTCGGTTGATTTGAAAGTGGTTTCCGCCGAGGCTTCGGTGCGCGGCGATACAGCCACGGGTGTGGTCAAGAAAGTCGTAACCGAAACCGGCCTTGAGGTCCAGGTGCCGAATTTCGTCTCAGTGGGGGATACCATCCGCGTTGATACCCGTAATGGCATCTACCTCACCCGAGCGTAATGATCAAATAATGAGGACTCCTGCCGGCTCCGAATGCAAATACTTCTACGGCGATTATTATCGCGGCCGCCAACAAGAAGAGTGCCGCCTTCTAACCGCGCCCGGAGCGCATTGGACCCGGGAACTGTGCCGGACCTGCCCGATCCCGTCCATCACCCGCGCCAATGCCTGCGAATTCATGGCGTTGCGCGCCGAAGTAACCCGCCCGGTGACGGCTGCCTTCCAACGGCGTGTGCAAGTCAAAGCTTTTTGCGAAAAGACCCGGCGGGAGGTCTCCGAAGCCCACATCGGTTGTGGTGAATGCCATCCCTTGCCGTCAGTTTTTGAAGTGAAGAGATGAACAGGAACGTATCTCATTTTCAATCGCTGTGTTTTAATCTCCAGACTGATTCTGGGCGTTTTTTTATTCAAAGGAGAGATCTTCATGCGTAGACGAATTGTCGTCACCGGGATTGGCTGTATCAGCCCGTTGGCAAATGACTGGCCGGACACCTGGAAAGCCCTCGTCGCCGGGGAATCCGGTGTCGCGCCGATCACCAAGTTTGATACCAGCCGCTATAAAACCCGCTTTGCTGCTGAAGCGAATAATTTTGATCCGGTGGCGCTCTTGGGAGCCAAGGAAGCGCGTCGCATGGATCGCTTTACCCAGTTCGCGCTGGCCGCCGCGTTGCAGGCGGTTGAACATTCTGGCTTGAAAATTGACGAGACCAACCGCGACCGGGTGGGGGCGGTGATCGGGACGGGCATCGGCGGCGTTTCCACCATGACTGAGCAGATGACCGTGCTGGCTGAGCGCGGCCCGGATCGCGTCAGCCCGTTCCTGGTGCCGATGATGCTGGCGGATACCGCTCCCGGTATGCTCGCGATCCAGCTTGGCATACGCGGCCCGAATCTTGCCGTCATCACGGCTTGCGCAACCGGTTCGAACACGATCGGCGAGGCAGCCGAGGTGATCCGCCGCGGTTCAGCCGATGTGGTTCTGGCGGGAGGGGCAGAGGCGGCGGTTGTCCCGCTGGCATTGGCCGGCCTGGGGGTGATGAACGCCCTCTCGACGCGCAATGACGACCCGCAACGCGCTTCGCGTCCCTTCGACCGGGACCGGGATGGTTTCGTCATCGGTGAGGGCGCCGCGGTACTGGTCTTGGAGTCGCTCGAATATGCCCAGGGGCGGGGTGCGAAGATCCTGGCTGAAGTCACAGGCTACGGCACGTCAGACGATGCTTACCACATTTCTGCGCCAGCCGAGAACGGCGCCGGGGCTGCCTTGTGCATGAAATTGGCGTTGGAGAATGCCAGTCTCCGCCCGCAGGATATTGATTACATCAACGCGCATGGCACTTCTACGCTGCTCAATGATAAATCGGAGACCGCGGCGATAAAAACCACCTTCGGCGCGCAGGCTTACAGGATTCCAATTTCCTCCACCAAGTCAATGACCGGGCATCTGCTCGGGGCATCTGGCGCGTTGGAGGCGGCGGTCTGCGTGCAGGTTATCCAGGAAGGTCTCATGCCGCCCACCATCAATTACGAAACACCCGATCCAGAATGCGATTTGGATTATGTGCCCAACCAGACGCGCCAGAAGAACGTTCGGCATGTAATGTCCAATTCGTTTGGCTTCGGCGGCCATAACGCCACGCTCATTTTGAGCCGGTTCGAGATTTAAACACAATGCCTTACGCACACATCACAGGCTGGGGGATGGCAGTCCCTAACCGTATCTTGACCAACGCTGAATTGGAAAGCATGGTCGAAACCACTGACGAATGGATTGTCGAGCGCACTGGTATTCGCGAACGGCACATTGTCCGCGTTGGTGAAACGTCCTCTACGCTGGCTGTCGAGGCAGCCTGGAAGGCGCTTAGCATCGCCAACCTCAAGCCCAACGAGCTGGATCTAATCATCTGCTCCACCTCTACGCCCGAATATATCTTCCCAGCCACGGCTTGCCTGGTGCAGGATAAGCTCGGCGCAAACAAGGCCGGCGCGTTCGACTTGTTGGCCGCCTGCACCGGCTTCATCTATGCCCTGAATATGGCCGCACAGGCCATTCGTAGCGGCTCGATTAAATCTGCGCTGGTGATCGGTACCGAAACGCTTTCGAGGTTCGTCAACTGGCAAGACCGCAATACATGCATCTTATTCGGCGATGGCGCTGGCGCGTTTGTCCTGCAGGCCAGCCAGGAATTTGGCGGCGTACTTGCATCGGTGTTACATTCTGATGGGTCTGGGGGGGATTTACTCTCGATACCGGCCGGTGGCAGCAAACACCCGGCCAGTGAGGCAACCATTCGCGGCGGGATGCACTTCATCCACATGGATGGGCGCGAAGTATTCCGTTTCGCGACACGTGTGATGGCGCAGGCGACGCGCGAAGTGATCGGCGCGGCCGGCTTGCAGATCCAGGATATACGCTGGATCATCCCTCACCAGGCCAACCTGCGCATTATCGAAGCCGCGGCGCGCGGCCTCAAAATGCCGCTCGAGAAATTCATCATCAACATCGAAAGATACGGAAACACCTCCACTGCTTCCATCCCAATCGCCATTTGCGAGGCGGTTGCAGATGGCAGATTGAAGGCCGGCGATAAAATCGTCCTGACCGGCTTTGGCGCCGGTCTGACCTGGGGCGCTTTGGCCGCCCAGTGGAGCGGACCGTTGCCGGTTGTGCGCAAGTTGCGCCCCGCGTTCTATCGAATATTGGCGCGTCTCCGCTCATTCCTGCGCCGACTGAGGTTGCGCCTCGAGGGTTGGATCTGGGGACGGGATAAGGTATAAGCCTGTGCGAGACAGGGATAGGCAATCGAGCGTGAATGTGGTAGGATACCGAGTAGGTGCTGTGCACGGAAAATATACGTAAGGAGTGAAATATGTGGCGTCCAAGTGGCTGGGAACTACTGATAATCTTGCTGATAGTCCTGCTTCTTTTCGGGCCTGGGAGGATTGGTAAAGTTGCCGGTGAACTCGCTAAAGGCATTAAAGCCTTCCGAGATGGAATTGGCGGTAAGAAAGAGGAAGATCAAGCCGAAGATCAAGCCGAAGAAAAAGAGCCGCCAAAGGCCTAATCGGCAGAAAGAAGAAAAGTAGCCGCGGCAGTCGGTATCTGTAGATCGAGGCTCTCTGCCGGCTGGCAGAGGGCTTCACTTTATAGAAGTCAACCCTATGCCCCCACTTCCCTTGCTCATCCTCGTTCCCATCATCGCTTTCCTGTATTCCAGCGTCGGTTTTGGCGGCGCATCCGGTTACCTGGCGGTGATGGGACTATTCCAGCTCTCCACCAGCCTGATGGCTTCGACTGCGCTGACGTTGAATGTGGTGGTGGCGGGCATCTCGTTCACCTCCTACGCCCGCGCCGGGCATCTCGAAAAACGCCTGCTCCTGCCGTTCCTGGCGACATCCATCCCGACTGCCTTTCTGGGCGGTTATTTCAAAATCAGCGATACGCACTATTTTCTCATTCTTTATGGCGTCCTGACATACGTTATGGTCAGGATGTTGTTTTTTCCCAGCAAGGGCGACGAAGCTGCCTCCTTGCGTCCTGTGCCCCTGCCGCTGGCGTTCCTGAGTGGCGCGGCGATTGGTCTGCTCTCTGGCATGGTGGGCATTGGCGGTGGAGTTTTTCTATCGCCGCTCATCATTCTCTTGCACTGGGGCACTACCAAACAAGCCTCAGCCGCGGCTGCGGCGTTTATTGTGCTCAACTCTGTCAGCGGTCTGCTTGGACGCCTGACCGGTGGGAATTTTGAATTTGGAACTTCAGGTTTGGTACTCCTGCCGTTGGGCATCCTCGGCGCATGGCTGGGTAGTTGGCTGGGGGCGCGGCGCTTTTCCGGCAGCCTGCTGCAGCGGCTGCTTGGCCTCGTCCTGCTCATCGCGGTCAGCAAATACTGGCTGGTCTGGTTCTGAAGCAAGTCTAGAGATTCGAGTAACACCTGGACGGCGATTTGTGCTAAAATATTCTCGACATATTCTTTTTCGCTTACCTGGAGGATAAAAATGGACATTGAAAAGAAACTCAAACTGATGCGCTTCTGGCTGGTCGGCGTTTTTGCAATATTATTCGCTGGCTTATTTGCCTTTTTCTACATGTGGAGCGCGGGCGTGATGGCGTTAGCTTTGGGGGCAGTCTGGCTTTTCTGGCTGATAACCGCTGTCTTGTGCGTGGCGGCCTACTACTTTTACAAGTGGTATCTTGGCCGAAAGAAGTAGTCAGGCAGCTCTAAACAAGAAACCGGTGTGATTGTTCACACCGGTTTGGACTTGTGTAAAAACAACTTCTGTTTTCTGCTCTTGGGTTTTGAACGCCATTGTTTCGAATTCACCGGGGATGAACAGAGATAAACAGAGATTCTACCTGTTTAGCCAGGAAGCTCTGTGGAAAACGCTAAAAATCTCCGTTCATCTCCGTTTATCTCCGGTTAATAAACGCGCAAGAATCGGCAAGGATGGAAAGTAGGGGAGTTATTTTTACACGGTTACTTTCTAAACTCTCTTCCGCCAGGTTACTCTTGCGCCAGGACATGCCTCGCAATTACCAGGCGCTGGTCTTCACTCGTCCCTTCGCCGTTGGTCATCAGGCGTGCATCGCGGTAGATGCGTTCGACCTCATACTCCCGACTGTAGCCGTAGCCGCCATGGATCTGGATGGCGTTCCGGCAGACATGTTCGGCCATCTCAGAGGCGAACAGCTTGGCCATGGCGGCCTGCTGGCCGAAGGGACGCTCCTCCTGTTTCAGCCACGCGGCGTGGTAGACCATCCAGCGGGCAGACTCGATCTGGGTGACCATGTCGGCCAGCATCCATTGGATGGCCTGTTGTTCAGCGATGGGTTTGCCGAAGGCTTGACGTTGCCGCGCATAATCACGCGCCTGCTCGAACGCCGCCTGCGCCAGCCCGATTGACAATGCGCCGATGCTGATGCGACCGCCGTCCAGCGTGGCGAGTGTCTGGCGCAGGCCGTGACCCTCCTCGCCAAGCAGGTTGTTCAGCGGCGCCCGGACGTTTTCGTAGGTCAGGGCATTTGTCTGTGAACCGTTCAAGCCCATTTTCTTTTCCGGCGGGTGGATGGTCAGGCCGGGCGTATCCGCAGGGACAATGATCATGCTCAGAGAATGGGAGCCTCCGCGCGGGTCTGTGCGGACGAGGGAG
>JBDRTP010000036.1:0-5440 GCA_043823965.1 Chloroflexota bacterium | reverse complement strand
GCCGTATTACCGCTGACGTTTCTCTTCACGCTGGGCATGGGGTGGGTGAGCATCGAGATTGCTCACAGGCTGAATCTGATCGATCAGCCGGGCAGGGCGCCGCATAAGCAGCATCGCGCTCCCACGCCGCTTGCCGGGGGTATTGCCCTGGCCCTGACTCTGTTTGCCGGGTTACTGGTCAGCGGGCTGTGGCGGGAGCCGGAGGTGCGCGCCATCTTCTTTCCGGCCGTGATCGTGTTTGGGATTGGGCTTTGGGATGACGCGCGAGGCCTCTCCGCCCCGGTAAAGTTCTCGGGGCAAATACTTGCCACGGCGCTTTTGATGATCTCGGGCATCTACGTCCAGGTCTTTTCCTCCTTCTCGTTTTCCGCCGGCTGGCCGGAATGGCTGCGCAGCGGGTTGAACTGGGGACTGACTCTTTTATGGGTCACCGGTATCACAAACGCCTTGAACCTGGTGGACAGCATGGACGGGCTGGCGGTGGGATTGGGCGGCCTGGCTTTTGGCTTTTTTACGCTGGTGACCATTAATTCACAGCAATGGTATATCGCTCATCTCAACGCATTGATTGTCGGGATCTGCCTCGGCCTGTATTTTCTCAATGTTTCTCCGGCGCGTTTATTTCTGGGCGATTCCGGAGCACAAACGCTGGGTTTCATCCTGGCAGCGGTTGCCATCTTGTATGAGCCGCCGGCCACAGACCAGGCCTCCTCCTGGTTTGTCCCCATCCTTTTGCTCGGCGTGCCCATCTTCGATACCGCGCTGGTACTCTTTTCCCGCCTCCGGCATGGCCGCCCCTTTTACAAGGGCGGTCTGGATCATACTTACCACCGCCTCGTCGCCTGGGGATTGGATGCCAATCGCGCTGTTTTGATCTTGCAGATTGCCGCGCTGCTATTGGGATGCGCGGCATTTGTAGCCCTGTCTTTATCCCCTCTACCTGCAAACATGATCTTCCTGGCCTGTTTGCTGACCGGATTGATTATTATGATTATTATGGATCGTGGAAAAGGAACGCCAACAGCATGAAAGAATTTTTTCCATCGAAGGCCTTTCAAGTTATTCTAAATCGCTGGTGGGTTATTGCCCTCTGCATCATCCTTGGCGGAGGTAGTGGTTTGCTCTTCCACTATTCCCACCCCACGCTTTACGAGGCAGAAGCAGTCCTGGCTGTGAGTATGGATTTTCCTCCCAATGGGTCTTTCTCCCAGTATGAAGAAGACTACGCCTTTGGTTCAGCAGCAGTAGCCATCTTACCTGCTGTTTTGGCACAAGAGGTGGTGAATGCAGTCCGCGCGCAAGGTTATAGCCTGACAGTCGAAGATTTCACGCGGTGGGCTTCGCTAGAAAGAAAACAGTCCACCTGGGAGCTGCGGGTCAGGCACCCGCACCCGGAGACTGCCGCGAAAGCCGCCAGCCTCTGGGCCGCCGTGGCCTATGATCAACTCGAAGAGGCTCGCTACCATGCTTTGCAGGCTGATCAGCTCACACAACAGTTGAATATGCTTCAAAATTGCCTGAACTATGCAGTTGACAGTTCCTCTTTACCTGCCATGTCTGATACGGTATGTAATCCCAACTCATTGGATAGCATCCAATCCGCGTTTGACGAGACCTCGGAACGGCTCGCGCAGGAGAAGACCCTTAGCCGGGGGGTGATCTCTGTGCTAGTATTTGACTACTCTGGGTCTGCTTATATTCCTGTGTACCCGGTGGCGTATGGCCGCAATCGGCTCGTCTTGGCCGGCGCGTTTGTAGGACTAATCGCCGGGATCTGGCTGGTCAATTCCCTGAAACGAGGGAGGGGGTGAATGACTAGAATATTGGCAGGGGCCAGGGGGTCTGCCCGCTCCTTCGACTGGGCCTGGGCCTTGATGCTTCTCTTGCTTCCCATCACTAGCCTGCCGTTGCTTTCGCGGCTGGCTGGCGGGACGGCAGTAGCACCGGCATCGATATTGCCGCTGGTTTGGCTGGTTGTGTGGTTCGTGTGCTTCGTGTTCAAGAAAGGCACCCTGCCGAGAGAAAGTATCCCTTTTCTTGGATTTGTCTCGGCTGCGCTTGTTTCTTGTGCACTCGCTTTCTTCATGGAAGTTCCCACCTTCAAAGCCAACAGCATCGTCAAAACCGAAGCCGAAAGTCTGCTCACTTTGGGGATTGGGACAGCATTCTATTTCGTCAGCGCGGCATGGCTGTCAAGTTGTCCTGAACGACTGAATAAGGCTCTCCGGCTTATCAACCTGAGCGGCTTAATTCTCTTGTCGTGGGCGGGCATACAAGCCATTTATATTTTGTTTTTTAATAGCCAATACCCTGATATTCTCTATAAGATTCAAGATATATTTGCTACTCGGCAGCTGTTCTCGGGTCGTGTGGCCGGGTTTGCCTTCGAGCCTTCCTGGCTGGCACACCAGATTAATCTCCTCTTTCTGCCGTTCTGGCTGGCTGCCACGGTTAAAGGCTCGAGCGTGCATCCTTTCCGGCTTTGGAAGATTACCTTAGAAAATATCTTGCTTGTCCTTGGGCTGGCAATAGTGTTACTCTCCTCACGCGTCGGGACTCTGGGAATATTGTTGGTATTTGCCTTCTTGGGCATCCGCTGGCATGTTAAATTGATGGGAAAATTGTTTCGTTTCCTTATTCGGCTTATGTCATTGCGAGGAGCGTTTTTTGCGACGAAGCAATCTCCCAAAGGTCAGTTTGGCCGGTTCGACAGGAGATTGCTTCGCCAAAGAACGGCTCGCAATGACACCCGTGAGCAGTTACCAAACCACTTGCATGTCAAGTTCTTCTTTCTCCGTAAGATGATGAGCGGGGTGATCGTGAGTTTCGTTTTTATCCCTTTGCTGTTTTTTTATGCTGGCGTTGTCGTCGGGCTGATTTACGTCCTGTCACACTTTGATTGGCGGTTCGAACGTCTCTTAGACTTGAGTACAATAAGAGCATTTATCGGAGACCCCTTGATCCTTTCAAATTGGCTTGTCTTTGGAGAACGTTTTGTCTACTGGCTGGCCGGTTGGCGGGTTTTCAACGACTATCCCTTTTTCGGCGTTGGCCTGGGCAATGCTGGACTCTACTTCCAGCAGGCTCTTCCCGCCTATGGCTGGAGTCACCCAGAAGTAATGGATGTTTACTACCGGGCATCTGCAATTCCCAACATCAAGAGCTTTTGGGTGAGAATCCTGGCTGAAACCGGTCTGGTCGGTTTTGCCATGTTTGTCAGCTGGTTCTACGTTCTTTGGCGTTCCGGCCGTATGATCGAGAATAGCGGTGAACCTCTCCTGCGCACGGTTGGCCTGGCAGGCCAGATCGTCTTGGTGGCTTTCCTGGCCGAGGGGTTCAGCGTGGATACCTTTGCCCTGCCCTATCTGTGGGTATCTCTGGGACTGCTCTCCGCGGCGAGCGCCCTGTTCAGACGCCAGATGAGCGAGGAGACGGCATCTGGCATTGCAGACGAGTCGAAATAGGGTAACTGCTCACCCTCCCGCCGAGTAGGCCTTCGGCAGGTTTGGATAGTGACTCAAAAGAAGTGATACTGATGGTGGAGCGGGATGTCATCCCGCCTGACGCCTGCGAGCGGGATAACATCCCGCTCCACATCACTTGACCTTACGCCACCACCCAGGTTTGAACGTTCTTTGCTCCAGTGACGTGTCTTGACTGCGGGGTGTTGCCAGCCAAAGTGACTCCAATAGCAACCTGCCGACCCACAGGGTGCTTCGCGAAGGCCTACTCGGCGCGAACGCAGCGAGCTGGTGAACGGCCTGCTGAACATCCAATCGGCCCCCGGAAAAGGCACCCGAGTCCAGGTCTACATCCCCCTGACCGAAGAGGTCGCCGACCGGCTGCATCACGCAGCGGGTGTAGGCTAGATTCCCCCATCAAAAGCTGAGATCCTATGCCATTCGCCGCCGGGATACATTATTTTTTCCACGAGGGGGACGATGTGCTCCGACCGCCTGTGATCCTGATCCACGGGGCGGGCGGCAATCAGCTGTATTGGCCGCCCGAAGTTCGGCGGCTGACCGGTTTGGTTGCCAACTGCGCAACCACTTATCGCGTCTTTGCGCTCGACCTGCCCGGACACGGTAAATCCAGCGGTGTGGGGTTGCAGTCCATCAACGATTATGTCCGCAGCGTAGTGAATTTCATGGATGCCGTCGGACTCTGGCGAGCGGTCATCGTCGGGCATTCGATGGGTGGCGCTATCGCACAGACACTGGCGCTCGACCACGCTGAGCGCGTCGCCGGACTTGGCCTGATCGGGACGGGAGCGCGCTTGCGCGTGGCCCAGATTCTGCTCGACAACACCGCCAATGCAGCTACCTTTTCCCTTGCCGTCCAGATGATCAACGAATGGGCCTTCGGGCCACAGGCCGACCCTCATCTGAAAGCCGTGGCCGCTCGCCGCATGGCAGAAACGCGTCCGGCTGTATTGCACGGCGATCTTCTCGCTTGTGATGCTTTCGATATCATGGATCGGTTGAGCGAAATCCGCGTCCCAACCCTGGTGCTCTGCGGCACGGAGGACAAACTCACCCCCCTGACTTATTCCAAAACCCTGGCCTCTCAAATCCCAGGCGCCGCGCTCCAGACTGTGGATGGCGCTGGTCACATGGTCATGCTGGAAGAACCGCGCCGGGTGGCCGGGGCCTTGAATATATTCTTGATGACGGTGCCATACGCACCGGGGATGTAATAGAGTTTATCCGTAATACGCTGGATCTCTGATGGGACGCGGACGAGCGCCGATTTACGCAGATAAAAGCCCTTAAAATCCGCGTTTTCCGCGTTCATCCGCGTCCACTCGATTATTACGGATAATGTCTATTAAATCCCAAGCACCTCTTTTAAAAATTGGCTTGCGTTCTGGATCGCCCGAGCGCGGTGACTCAAGCGGTTCTTTTCGTGCATGGCAAGTTCGGCCATCGTCCGCCCGAGGGCAGGGATCAAAAATATCGGGTCGTAACCGAATCCATCCGTCCCCCGTTCGTCGGGGATGATCTCACCTTCACACTCACCCACGGCATACCGCACTTCACCCCCAGGCGTGGCGACCGCTACCGTGGCGCGGAAGCGCGCCGTCCAGGGACGCGGCTTGCCCTGCAATTGCTGCAACAGATATGCGCGCCGGTCTGCATCGCTGGCGTTCGGCCAGGGAGCGAAACGATGAGAGTGCAGGCCCGGCTTTCCACCCAAAGCATCCACTTCCAGGCCGGAGTCGTCTCCCAAGGCTGTCATCCCGCTGGCACGCGCAAAAGCCAGCGCCTTGAGGGCCGCGTTCTCGGCATAGCTCTGACCGTCTTCGGTGACGTGGAGATCCAGGCCAATATCGGCAGGGAGAATGAGTTCCACCTCCAGGTTGTTCAGCAGGGCCTGCATCTCGCGGACTTTGCCGGGGTTGTTGGTAGCAAGGATGATACGAGGCATGTGAGAGTTCTAT
>JBDRTP010000035.1:0-3245 GCA_043823965.1 Chloroflexota bacterium | reverse complement strand
GAAACCCGGTGACCTGACGCAGCGGGTCAGGTATCTGCTGTCCCAGATGTCTCAAGGCAATGACCGATAGAACTACCATTACGCTTCATGCTTTATACAACAGGTCCGCGTATCGTCTGAGCATTTCGCTGACCACGCCGCGCAGGGGCATTGTGGCGGCCATGCCATAGATGGGCGCGGTTTCCCCTTTCTCTTCCGGATTAGCCCTGACATGCTCTACGGCTGCCCGCAGATCGGCGATGAATTTCTCGGCAACGCCGGGCTGAGTATGGCGCAGTGTTACGGCAAGGTGAACTGCCGGGGGTTTTTGGAGTGGATTTAGATTCCACTTGCGGACAGCCATGTAATCCATGACCTGATAAATATCCACTGCGTCGGATGCGAAGGAAATGATCCACAGCGGATCGCCGAGCACACACAAGTCAGGGATGGACTCAATGCCTCGCTGAATGCTCTCCGCCGTCTGCAGGATTTTTCCGCTTGCCTCGAGATAGCCTTTTTCGCCCAGCGAGACCATCGCCGCCCAGCACACCGCGCTCAGGCCGCCGGGACGGCTGCCGCTCATGTTGGGCGAGAAATACAGCCCGCCCGGCCAATCGGCCGCGGTGAAATACTGATAACGCCGCAATTCCTGGCCGCGATAGAGAACCACGGATGTGCCTTTGGCGGCATAGCCGTATTTGTGCGTATCGGCGGAAATGGAGGTCACGCCGGGTAGTCGGAAGTCAAAGGCTGGGACGGGGTAGCCCAGTTTCTCGGCCCAAGGGAGCATGAAACCTCCCAGGCAGGCGTCGGTGTGGAAGCCGACCCCCTTTTTTCGCGCCATTTCGGACATTTCGGCGATCGGGTCAATCACGCCGTGCGGGAAGGTCGGTGCAGAGCCGATGATGGCGATGGTGTTGCGGCTGAGCGCCTTTTTAATGGCTTTCAGGTCGGCGCGGAAATCGGGGCCGAGCGGCGTGCGAACGATTTCGATCCCGAAATACTGCGCGGCTTTATCGAAGGCGGGATGCGCCGTCTCCGGAGCGACGATCTCGGGCCAGGCAATGCCTTTGCGCTCGCGCGCCTGGTCGCGGTAAGTCTTCATGGCGAGCAGGATGCTCTCGCTGCCGCCGGAGGTGACCGTACCGCAGAATTCGTTTGTCCTTTCCCCCGCGCCGAGCATGTGCGCGGTCATCGAGACAATTTCCGCTTCAAACTTGGAGGCGCTCGGCCAGAGGTCGGTATGAAGCGGGTTGGCCTGTGAATGGATGGCGTAGACGCGGTTGAGGAAATCAATATAAGTCTGGTCGCCGTGATAGACTGCGCCGGAGACGAAGCCATCTTTCCAGCGCGCGGCCTCTCTATCACGCAATGCTTCCATCTCAGCGATGATCTCCTGGCGGTCGCGGCCAGTTTCAGGCAGCCGGGAAAAGGTCGGGAAATCGCCCCGGTACGGCTTGAGCGAAGGCTCCAACCTGTCCATGATTTCCTGGTATTCTTTCTCGATCATGGCCTGCACCGAGGGGATGCGCCGCAGGATTTTTTCCAGCCTTGTCAGCAAGCGCGGGTTTATCCGCCCCAGATGAGCATACAGGAGTTGCGTAATATCCATCATCCCTCCATGTTCGGTGTTTACCCACAAGTCAAAACCTAATAGACGTTATCGGTAATAGCTTTTTTTGCATCGAATTACACGAATTGGGCGAATTTTCTTCGGGAAATTCGTGAAAATTCGATGCAAAAGAGGATCAGGATTTATTGCCGATAAGGATAAATCTTTTTCGGCTCGTCCGAGTTAGTCGTCAAGAATTCAGCCTCGCGCAAATCGGCCGGTTAGCCTGATAGAGGCTTACAAATTCCTTGAATAATTGGTCGTGGATTCTTCGGTTAGCCGGGTTGGCTTGAAAAGTATTGGCGATCTGCAGGCGCGCCGCGATTTCGTCAAATGTCGTCAGGCCGAGCGCGACGGCGGCCAGGAATGCCGCGCCGCGCAAACCGGCGCGGATCGGGTCTTTGACCTGCCGGATGGCGCGGTTCAGCACGTCGGCATGGATCTGGCACCAGATATCCGACTGCGCCCCGCCGCCGATCATGTTGATTGGCTCCATCCGCCGCCCGGCGAACCGTTCGACGCATTCGAGCAGCCAGCGGGCGTTATAGGCCACGCCCTCGAACACGGCGCGGACGAGCACGCGGCGGTCAGTCTTGAGAGACAGGTTGAAGAACCCGCCCCGAATCAATGCGTCTTCGACCGGCGTCCGCTCCCCGACCAGCCAGGGGGTGAAGATCACGCCTTCGCTCCCGGCCGGGGTCTGTTCGGCCATGCGGTCAAAGACTTCATAAATGTTGCCCGGAGGCGCGCCTGTCCGAAGTTCGTCTTCGGCATAGAGCAGGTTGTCCCGCAGGAAATTCAGGCAGGCGCCGGCGCACTCCTGTTCGTTGGCAATGTAGTATTTGCCGGGTATCGCCGAAGGCAGGGAGGCCATGCTGTGGAGCAGATCGGTCTTTTTGAAGGGGACGTGGCAGGAAATCCACGCTGAGGTGCCGAGGTAAAGATGTGCTTCGTAATCCCTCACCGCGCCGGAGCCGATGGCGGCCGATTGCGCGTCGGTGGCGCCGGCCACGACCAGGGTTTTCTCTGACAGGCCAAGTTCCCTGGCGACCTCCGCTCGGAGCGGGCCGAGGACGTCCAACGTGCGCCTGAGTTCGGGCAGTTTTTCCCGCTCGACGCCAGCCATCCCCAGCAGACGGTTATCCCAGACGATGTTGTAGATATCGCGGTTGTCGGTGAGCCAGTGCAGATTGGCGGAGTCGTAAGTTGCGGCGAACTGGCCGGTCAGGCGCATGTTGATGTAATCTTTAGGCTCGAGGAATTTGTAAGTTTGCCGGTAAATTTCGGGCAGTTCGTGTTTGATGAACAGGATGTGGGCGATGGAATCTTTACCCGAATGTGTGGGCACGCCGCCGGTCAGGCGCAGCCAGGTCAGCAGTTTCCCGATCCCATATCCCTGAATCTTGAAGGTGCCGCGCGTTACTTCCTGGGCATACGGCGCGCCGCGCGTGTCCATCCAGAAGATGGCGTTCATCAACGGGCGTCCGTCCCTGCCAACGGCGAGGGTGGTGGAGTACAGGCTGGCGCAGTTGACGGCGAGGATGTCTTCGGCCGGAACAGGATTTTGCCTGATCACCCGCCGCGCCGCCCGCAGGATGGCCTGCCACCAGTCGTCCGGACGTTGCTCGATCCCGCCGTTGGGCAGGAACAG
>JBDRTP010000034.1:0-3110 GCA_043823965.1 Chloroflexota bacterium | reverse complement strand
GGATATAGCCAGTGTACCTTTTGCTTTGCACCTTACACCGCCTTCTTCAGCAATACCGCCCTGCTCCTGGTCGTGGTCTCGATATCTTCATGGGATAAGAAGCCATCCTTCCCACGTCAGATCATCATCGTTCTGATACTGCTACTTGTTTCCCTGGGTTTGGGATTTGCCACATTCGAAGATTTTGGCGACTGGCTGCTTAGACTCAACGTCCCGCGCATTAGCGACGGAGTCCATTTTGGTGAATGGGTTTCCCTTTGGGATTACGTGGGGAACAAATTGCGTCTGGAATATACAACTGCACGAGAATTATTTCCCCCCATTCTTGGTCTGCTGGGCGGTATTCTTCTCCTCGGGTTGATATTCACCGTTCAGCGCTCTCTGAAACGAAGAGGAATTCATATCGGGTATGCCTTTGGCGCTCTGGCTCTGGTTGTGTTCATGGCGGTGGGTTACTTCATTTCCCCGCTCATGAATGGGGCTTTCCGGGAAGGTGGGGATTGCTCGATTGACGTGATCGAGAACTATGAAAACATCGGACGGGACCTGGATGATTTGATTCCGCCAGACAGCCAGCTTTATTGGACCGTTGGATCCGCTGTCCCGCTGCTGTACCTGCCGGATGTCAATATTCACCCTGCCCAGGTCTACGGGTTGTATACCTACCGGCAGGGTGGTGAGGCAGCGCAGGTGGAAAAGTCCGGGTATTGGAATGAAGAACTCGCTCTCCAATGGTTGGAGGAGGCCGACTTCGCCATTTTCGAAGAAGCAACACTCCTCTATTACCCGAGCCTGCAAGAGGCTGTTTCTGCCAGGGCATTTACGCTCACAGTATCCCCGCCAGTGAACCCCTGTGTCAATGATACGCGCCTGCTCGTTTATCAAAGAATTCCCTGACAATAAAAAAACCTGTGTATCAACTCTTGATTTTTTTCCTTTCAGGGTTATAATTCAGTTCTTGAATTTTGAATTATGCAAATCTCCACCGAATCTGCCCGTGAGCTTGCTCTGCTCGAACACATCGAGCGCGATCCCGACGTCACCCAGGCTTCCCTGGCCACCCAACTGGACGTGGCCGTTGGGACGATCAACTGGCACCTCAAGCGCCTGATTGACAAGGGTTACGTCAAGATCAAGCGCGCTGAGCGCAAGAAATTGCGCTACATCATCACACCCGAAGGCATCGCCCTGCGTGCCCGCCTGACAGTGGATTACATCGAGCAGCAATTCCTGCTCTACCGCAAAACGCGCCAACGGGTAAAAGAGTATTTGGAGACCGTGCGCCAGGCTGGTTACAACCGCATTCGTCTGGTCGGCGAAGGAGACGTGGCCGACATCTGCAAATTGACCTGTATCGAACAAAGCATCGCTATCGTTGCAGACCGAGTAGGTGCTGCGCACGGAAATGCGCCTGCGCTCGAAGTAATCGGCCTGAAGGTAGAATTGCACATGGAAGAAGACTCTCATGAGCAATAAAGGACATATCCTGGTAACCGGCGGTGCAGGCTACATTGGTTCTTTCTTGACGGCCGAGTTATTGCGTTGCGGTTATCAGGTGACCGTGCTGGATAGCCTGCTGTACGGCGGCGAATCGCTGCTCGGCTTTTTCCATCATCCAAGTTTCCATTTTGCGAAAGCCGATGTGACCGAGTTCGCTGCTGTACGCGCCGCGTTGCGCCGGGATTGGCCCACGCCGGAGATCCTTGTCCATCTGGCTGGGATCGTCGGTTTCCCGGCCTGCCAGGCCATCGGGCGCCAGGCGGCCTGGAAGCATAATGTCGAGGCCACCCAAATGATTTTCGATCAGGCTGCCGGGCTTGGGGTCGGACGTTTCATTTTCGCATCCACGTACAGCAATTATGGCCTCTCTCCGAATGGCCAACCAGTGACGGAGGAATCCCCGCTTACCCCTCAGTCGCTGTATGCCGAGACCAAGATAGCGGCGGAGGAATTTCTGCTGACGCAAAAAGATGCCACCTGCGCGCCGCTCATCTTCCGCCTGGCCACGCTCTACGGCATCTCGCCACGCACACGCTTTGACCTGATCGTCAACCAATTTGTGCTGGATGCCTACAGCAAGCGCGAACTCATTATCTATCAACGCGGTTATTCACGCTCTTTTGTCCACGTACGCGACGTAGTGAGCGGCTTCATCACTGGCATGGAAGCGCCAGCGAACAAGGTACGCGGCCAGATTTATAACCTGGGAACCGAGGCTGGCAACTACACCAAAGATGAAATCGTCACCCTGGTCATCAAGCGCCTGCCGGAAACAGTGGTCACTTACAAGGACCTGACCTTTGGCGGCGATATGCGCGATATCCGGGTTTCGTTCGAGAAGATGCGCAAGGAATTGGGCTTTCAGGCAACCTCGAGCGTGGATGACGGTGTGCGCGAGCTTGTCCACACCCTGCGGGACGGCATCCTCCATAATCCGCAGGATGAAAAATATACTAACGCGCGATTTATTGTTCAATAACTCTGGAGCACAACTTATGGCGGAGAATTTCTGGAAAGAAAAAAGAGTAATCGTGACGGGAGGGGCCGGTTTCCTCGGTTCGTTCGTGGTGGAAAAACTGATTGAGCGCGGCGCGGCGGATGTGCTCGTCCCGCGCATCGAGCATTACAACCTGGTAGACCGGGACGACGTCCGCCGAATGCTGGACGATGCCGCTCTCGCCCCGGACCTGCGGCCTGCTCATCTCCGACCTTCGACCCTTCGACAAGCTCAGGGCAGGCCTTTCGACCTTCGACCTTCAACCTTCCACCCTCAGCCTTCCGATTGGGTCATCCTCCATCTCGCCGCGCGCGTCGGCGGCATCGGCGCCAACCGCGAGCACCCCGCCGAATTCTTCTACGACAACCTGATGATGGGCGCGGAACTGATGCATCAGGCCTGGCAGCGCGGCGTGGGCAAGTTCGTCGCACTTGGCACGGTGTGCGCTTACCCCAAGTTCACCCCCGTCCCGTTCAAAGAAGATAATCTATGGGATGGCTATCCCGAAGAAACCAATGCGCCTTATGGACTGGCCAAAAAGATGCTGCTTGTGCAGGCGCAGGCGTACCGCCAGCAATACGGCTTCAACGCCATTTTCCTCCTGCCGGTCAAT
>JBDRTP010000033.1:0-2118 GCA_043823965.1 Chloroflexota bacterium | reverse complement strand
TCAGCTGGTTGACCTGAACGAAAACAGCCGCCATCTCTTCTTGGTTTCCGCGGCGGCCAATTTTGTCAATGTGGTTGCGCCCAGCGCAGGGATTGGCGGCATGGCCGTTTTTCTGGAGGACGCCAAAAAACGCAATCACTCAACCGGCCGCGTGACGGTGGTCGGCGCGCTGTTCGTGCTTTTCGACTACGCCGCATTTATTTGCGTCTTGACGCTCGGATTGATCGTTCTCTTCCGTAGGAACGACTTGAACGCCGGTGAAATTGCGGCTTCACTCATTCTGCTGACGGTTGCCATGACGCTGGGATTGCTGGTTTATCTCGGCTATCGTTCCGCGGCGGCGCTGGGCAGAGCACTGGTTTGGCTGGGACGGCTGATCAACACTATGATGCGGCCTTTCATCCACCGCAATTATTTGGACGTAGCCCGCGCGTATGTCTATGCTGAAGAATTTGCCGAGGGACTTTCCGCGATCAAAGGCAAACACAAGAACTTTATCTGGCCGTTCCTGTTTTCGCTGAACAACAAGGCTTTGCTGATTTGCGTGCTGGCGCTGACTTTCCTGGCCTTTGGCACACCTTTCTCGATTGGCACGATCGTGGGCGGATTCAGCATCGCTTACCTGTTTGTCATCGTCTCGCCGACTCCGGCTGGGCTGGGAGTGGTCGAGGGCGCGCTGACGCTCGGCCTGAGCTCCCTGCGAGTGCCGTGGGAAGCGGCGGTGCTTATCACGCTGACTTACCGCGCGGTCACTTTCTGGTTCCCGCTCGGTATTGGCGCGATTGCATTCCGATTGCTGCACAAAGAGCCGAGGGGAGTGAGCAGTGACCAGTGAGCAGTTTTCAGTGGCGAGGCACGCCTCACCCAAGCGTATAACCCCAGTCAACAACTTCAATGAAGGAGTAACTATGGAATGGCTTCTTGTACCCGAAAACTGGATTGCCTTGCTGACGCTCACTGTGTTGGAAATCGTGCTGGGGATTGATAACATCGTCTTCATCGCCATCCTGGCCGGCAAGCTGCCCGAGCGCGAGCAGCCGCGCGCCCGTCAGGTCGGCCTGGCCCTGGCGATGATCACCCGCCTGCTGCTGCTCGCCTCGATTGCCTGGATCGTGCGCCTGACCGCGCCGCTCTTCAGCGTATTCAGCGTGGAAATTTCCGGCCGCGACCTGATCCTGCTTGGCGGCGGCCTGTTCCTGCTGGCTAAAAGCACGCACGAGATCCACGACAAACTGGAAGGCGGGCAGGCGCGCCCCGGCGCGAAAGCAGCCGTCTCCTTCGCCGGGGTCGTCACCCAGATCATGCTGCTCGACATCATCTTTTCTCTTGATTCGGTCATCACCGCAGTCGGCATGGCAAACGAACTGGCGATCATGGTCTCGGCAGTGGTCATCGCCGTCATCATCATGCTGTTTGCTTCCGGGCCGATCAGCGACTTTGTCAACCGCCACCCGACGGTCAAGATGCTGGCGCTCAGTTTCCTGCTGTTGATCGGCATGTCGCTGGTCGTAGATGGACTCCACCAGCACATCCCCAAGGGCTATATCTACTTTGCCATGGGCTTCTCAGTGTTCGTGGAAATGCTCAACCTGCGTTTGCGTAAAGGCGGCGAACCATTGCAGTTACACACTGCTTACGTTGCTGAATCTGTCCCGAAAAAGCCTCCGGCCAGGAGGAAGTCATGAGTAAGCGGAACGATTTTACTAATTTACTCGTATCTAAGCGCCTCCACCACATTCATGCGCGCCGCCTGCCGCGCCGGGATGACCGCGGCTCTGCTTCACGGCGACTCATTTCGTTGCCCCGCACTTGTGAAATACAGCCATCATATCGCACGGTGATGCGCTTGTGCTTCGCCGCCACAAAGCGTACAGTCACTAGGCTGAGCAATGACGCTTGATCAATAACGGAGTACAGCGGCGGCAGATGTCCCACCCGGCACTTTTTCTGGTTCCACGGCGTAGACTATTCCACCTTTCAAGTAGGTCTGAACAGCCGCCAGGTCCAGCAGGGGCTCGTCGCCAGACTCTAGTTGAACATGTACTTCAATTTCAATGGTAACGGGATTATAGACACCCCCTTGCTGCACTCCGGCGGCGTCGAACCACGTGTCCACCC
>JBDRTP010000032.1:0-15399 GCA_043823965.1 Chloroflexota bacterium | reverse complement strand
GCTCAACAGCTTGAGCCTGAGACGCAGCTCCTCCACCTTCGCCTCCCGGCTGTAATTACGAATCTGGCCCCACACCAATCCGAGGAACACAGCCAGCGAGATCAGCACCACCCCCAGGAAAGCGATCAGCAAACGGGAGCGGAAACTGCGCAGCATGTCACCCCACATCCAGCCGGTAGCCGACAGATTGCAGCGTGGTGATGGTCAGGTCGTGGGCGTTGGCGGCGGCCAGCTTTTTTCGCAGTTGCGCCACGTGCATGTCCACCGTGCGCGTGCCGCCGGGGAATTCGTACCCCCAGGCCAGTTCGATCAGCCGCTCACGCTCGAACGCCTGGCCTGGATGGTCAGCCAGAATCCACAGCAGCTCGAATTCACGCAGCGTCAGTTCCAGCGGTTGGCCTGACACGGCGGCTGTGCGGCTGGCGCGGCTGATGGTCAGGCTGCCAACCAGCGCCGTTTCCGGTGAAGGGGCTTGCGGCGCGGCCGCCCGCCGTCGCAAAACCGCTTTGGCGCGTGCCGCCAGCTCGCGCGGGTTGAACGGCTTGGTCACGTAGTCGTCCGCGCCCAATTCCAGCCCGACGATCTTGTCCACGTCCTCGTCGCGGGCGGTGAGCATGATGATGGGCACGTCAGAGGCGCGCCGCAAGCGGCGGCAGACCTCCAGGCCATCCACTTTCGGCAGCATCAAATCCAGGATGATGAGGTCGGGCATCTCCTTTTCGACGGCGGCCAGCGCGGCCTGGCCGTCGTCTGCCAGCGCCACGCGAAACCCCTCGCGGGCCAGGTACATCTGCACCACATCCAGCATCCCCGGCTCATCGTCCACAACCAGGATAAGAGGGCCTTCGGTCATCGGTTTACCTCCCGGCGGTGTGTCAGCCTTGCATGAGACCTCCGAGGTCTTGGAGACCTCGGAGGTCTGGCCAAGGCATCTCATTATAGCCGGGGGCTCGTGTTTGCGCAAATTTTCAGTCGACCCCGGCGACCTGGTGCTCGACCCGACCTGCGCCCAGACCTGACAGGTTTTCCCGGCGAAGAAAACCCATGGAATGATTGACTTTATTCGACATAGTTTTTTCTCCTTGTGAGTGAACAGAATGAGGAGGGGGAGCATGACAGATCCCAGCACCAGCCCAACGGCTATGTGGGAAAAGGTCAATCCTGTCAAATTCGTATCTGCAAGTCTTCGAGCGGGTAACTCATGCACGGATGAATGTATCCGGCTTTCTCGTCAATCCACCTCCTGTGCACACGCGCCGGGGTGAATACCTTTCCGGTCACGAGCCGCGTGCGGCAGGCGGGAGGGGGGCTCGGCTCGCCATCATCCAGAAAGGCGCGGCACGCGCGCCCCAATGCCGCAGACGACCTCGTAGTTGATCGTCCCCCACCGCGCCGCCACCTCCTCAGCGGTAATTCGCTCTTCCCCCTGCTCACCGATGATGACCACTTCGTCCCCGGCCTTCGCTTTGGGGACGGAATCGAGCTGCAGCATGAACTGATCCATGCAGACGCGGCCGACGACCGACACGCGCTGCCCGCCGACGAGCACTTGATTGCCATTTACGCGGCGGAAGCCGTCGGCGTAACCCAGCGGCACCGTCCCGATTCGCTCCGCCCGGCTGGTGACGTAAATGTGCCCGTAACTCACGCCCCGCCCGGCGGGGAGCGTCTTCACCTGGGCCAGGACGGCTTTCCACGCCAGCGCCGGGCGGACGCCTTCGGGACATGGCACCTCCGCCGAAGGATGCAGGCCATACATGGCGATGCCCAGGCGCACCATGTCCAGGTACGCGCTCGGGCGGGTGAGCGCCGCCGCCGAATTGGCCGCATGCACCAGCGGTGGGCGCAGGTCTTCGGACTCCAGGGCCGCCAGCACCTCGTAAAAGAGACTCTCCTGGTCGGCGGTCGTCTCGACCTGCGGCTCGTCGGCGCGGGCGAAGTGGGTGAAGAGGCCCTCGAAAAGCAGGCCGGGGGTCGCGGCCAGACGGCGGGCCAGGGCGGGCGCCTCTGGCGGCTGGACGCCCAGACGGCCCATGCCGCTGTCCACCTTGAGATGCAGGCGGGCGGCCTCCCCTGCTCTTTGGGCGGCAGCCGAGAGCGACGGCAGTTGGTCCGCATCCCAGACGGTCAGCGAGATGCGTTGGCCGATGGCCTCGCCTATGCGCGCCGGGGGAAGCAACCCCAGGAGCAGGATAGGACAATCCAGGCCGGCGCGCCGCAACTCGAACGCTTCTTCGCTGCGCGCGACTGCCAGCCAGGTCGCCCCGCCCTCGAGCGCCGCCTGCGCCACAGGGAGCGCACCGTGGCCGTAGCCGTTGGCCTTGACCACGGCCATGACCTGCACGCCGACCCGGGCACGGATTTGGCGGACGTTTTCGGCGATCACGCCCAGATCAACTTCTGCCCAGGTGGCGCAGCGTTCTTTTGGCTCGACAGAGTTCATGCTATCCAAAAAGTTTATCCGCCCAGGTACGCCTCTTTGACTTTTGGATCGCTCGCCAGTTGCGTGGCCGTCCCAGCCAGTACCAGGCGCCCGGTCTCGAGGACGTAGCCGCGATGGGCCAGTTTGAGCGCCTGGCGGGCGTTCTGCTCGACAAGCAGGATGGTCGTGCCGGCGGCATTGATCTCACGCAGCGTTTGGAAGATCTCGCGCATCAGCACTGGGGACAGACCCATCGAAGGCTCATCCAGGAGCATCAGCCTGCCGCGGGTCATTAACGCCCTGGCCACGGCCAGCATCTGCTGCTCGCCGCCCGAAAGCGTGCCGGCCTGTTGACTGCGCCGCTCAGCCAGGCGAGGAAAGAGGTTGAAGACCCGCTCGTAATCCTGCGAGAGGTCGCGATCCTTGCGGCTCCAGGTGGCCAGTTTCAGGTTCTCCAGCACGGTCAGGTTTGCGAAAATGCCGCGCCCTTCAGGGACGTGAGCTACCCCTAATTCTACAATGCGATGCGCGGGGACAGTGCGCAAGTCGAGCCCGTCAAAGATGATCTTCCCGTGCTGGGCTGGCACCAGCCCCGAAATTGCCCGCAGCAGGCTGGATTTTCCCGCCCCATTGGCGCCAATCAGCGTGACAATTTCCCCCACACGCACCTCGATCGAGACCCCTTGCAGAGCGCGGATGCTATCGTAAGATACATGCAGGTCTTCGATGGAGAGCAATACGTTGTTGGCGTTCATGCCACTGTCTCCTTGCCCAGGTAAGCCTCGATCACGCGGGGGTGATTCTGAATCTCAATCGGCGTCCCTTCGGCAAGGGTCTCCCCAAAATCCAAGACCTTGATGCGCTCGGCGATGCCCATGACCACCCGCATCTGGTGCTCGATCAGCAGGATGGTCACCTGAAATTCTTTGCGGATCCAAAGAATCAGCTCCATTAGCCGCTCTACCTCGGCCGGGTTCATGCCCGCAGCCGGCTCGTCCAGGAGAAGAAGCGTGGGTTTCGTGGTCAGGGCGCGGGCGATCTCCAGGCGGCGCTGCTGGCCGTAAGGGAGGTTCTTCGAAGTCGTCTCCGCCACGTCTGCCAGGCCAAAGATCTGCAAATATTCCAGCGACTCGCGGTGCGTGCGCTCTTCCTCGCTGCCAAAGCGGCCACACTGGAACAGCGCCGCGATCGGCGAGTAGCCGGCACGGGCATATCCGGCAACGCGCACGTTATCCAGCACGGTCAGTTCTTTGAACAGGCGGATGTTCTGAAAGGTGCGGGCAATGCCGCTGGAGATGATCTCATGAGGCTGTTTACCGATCAAGTCCTGTCCTCGAAAAACGATCCGCCCCTCGGTCGGACGGTACACTCCCGTCGCCAAGTTGAAGACGGTCGTCTTGCCGGCGCCGTTGGGGCCGATGATGGCGATCAGTTCACCCGCTTGCAATTCCAGGTTGAAATCGGCCACTGCCCGCAGGCCGCCGAACCAATGCGTAAGGTTGCGTATGCTCAAGAGACTCATGGGGCAGACTCCTATGCCTCAGATGCGGCAAGCACTTTCTTGCGATATTCCGCCAAATTCTCGAGACGTTCCTTGAGCGGCGTCAGGAAGCGGAACTCGCGCAGCCCCATGATGCCGCGCGGGCGGAAGATCATCAGCAAAACTAGCAACAGGGGCGCCACCACCAAACGCCATTCTTGAGAAATGCCAAGCACCTGCAGGACCGAGCGTAACCCTTCGAGCACCAGCGTAAAAACGCTCGCGCCCAGAATGGAACCGCCCAGGCTGCCAATCCCGCCCAGGTAGACCATGACCAGCATGTCGGTGGACTTGAGAATAGTGAAAGAGCGGGGATTGATAAACTGTAACTGATGGGCGAACAACCCGCCGGCAATCCCGGCCAGGAAAGCAGAGAAGACAAAGGTCAGCACCTTGACCTGGCGGGTGTTCACGCCGACCAACCCGGAGGCGGTTTCGTCCTCCCGGATCGAGAGCACCCCGCGCCCGAATTTTGAGAAGACAAAATTGCGCGCCAGAAATATCGTAATCACCACCCAGATGTAAACCCAGGTCAGGCTGGAGAGTTTGTCCATGCCCATGAAGCCGCGCGGGCCACCGATGGCATCGATGTTCTCCAGCACGCTTTTGACGATCATGTTAAAGGCTATCGTGACGATCGCCAGATAGTCGCCGCGCGTGCGGAAGGATGGAAACGCGATGCCCAGCCCGGCGATTCCAGCAGCGATCCCGCCCGCGATCAGCGCGAGGGGGAAAACGTAAGGCCCGAGATTCCTGGGAAACACCCACACGGTCATGATCGAAGCGACGTAAGCGCCAATCGCCATAAATCCGGCATGACCGACGGAAAATTCCCCCATGTAGCCGTTGACCAGATTCAGGCTGATCGTCAGGATAATGTTGATGCCAATGTACTTGAGCACCAGGTCAATGTAGGGGTTGATGATCCCCGTTTGGGGCAGAACGATGGTCAGAGGAAAGACTGCCAGCAAAACCAGAGGCAGCCACCAGCGGTGCAGGAAGGCCTTCATGGGAACCTCTTTGGGTCAGACTTTCTGGGCTACAGGCCGACCCAGAATGCCGGTGGGGCGGAAGATGAGCAAGACGAGAAGCAGCGAGAAAGCCACAAAGTCCCGGTAGGTCGAGGCGAGGAAGACCGGGGTAAAGATCTCGACGAAGCCGAGGATGAAAGCGCCAATCATCGCTCCGCGGACGTTCCCAATCCCTCCCACGACCGCCGCGATGAACGCCCACCAGCCGATGCGGATGCCCATGTAGGGGTCCATGGTATAGGCCATGCCGTAGAGGGTGCCACCTACCGCCGCGATGGAGGCACCCAGGGCAAAGGTCATGGAAATGATGCGGTCAACTGGAACACCCATCAGCGGGACGATGAACTTATCCCACGAGATGGCGCGCATGGCTATGCCTACCATGGTACGGCGCACAATGGCATCCAGCAAGAGCATCACCATCGCCGAGACCACGATGATGACGACCTGTATTGTGGAGACCGTCACACCGCCAATGGTGTAATTGACTGCGGGGATCAGAGGGGGCATGAAGCGCGGCGCCGGTCCCACCGGCTTGAAAGCCACCATGAAGTTTTCCAGGAACAAACCCACGCCCAGGGCCGTGATCACCGCCGAGATGCGCGGCGCGGTGCGCAGCGGCTTGTAGGCCAGCCGTTCGATCACGACCGCCAGCAGCGCGGTGCCAAACATGGCGGCCAGCATGGTGGCGATCAACACCAGAATGGGATGCAAATCCAACGCAAGGCTCAAAAGCAGCGTCGAAAAGAAAAAGGCGATATAAGAGCTGACCATGAAAATATCGCCATGCGCGAAGTTGATCATGGTCAGGATGCCATAGACCATCGTGTAGCCCAGGGCGATCAGCGCGTAGACGCTGCCGACCTGAAGCGCGTTCAGGACTTGTTGGATATAGAACTCCATTTGTCCTCTCCATAATAGTTCCCGGAGAGACGGTCGCTCCCCGGGTAACGAGAATTCGAAAGGAATGATCTTCGCTTAAGATTGGGAGGAGGGCAGCCTCGCCCCATTCGAAATGACCGCTTTGTCAGCGGAATGCGAGTTCTGCCCTCCAAATGTGCACCGGGCGCGGTTTAGGGACTGGCCGATGTGAAGTACGTGAACTTACCGTCCTTGATCTGTATGATCACCGCACTCTTGATGGGGTCACCAGTGCCCTTGAACTGCATGACACCGGTTACCCCTTCATAGGCTGTAATCGCTGCCAGAGCATCGCGGACAGCCTGCCGGTCAATCTTGCCAGCTGCCTGGATGGCCTGGAAGAGCAGCCCGAAGGAGTCGTAGGTCAGCGCAGCGACATCGTCCGGCATCTTGACATAGGCGGCCTGGTACGCACTGATGAAGGCCTGCGCCTTGGGGGTGGCGATATCGGTAGCATAGTGGGTGGTGAAGAACAGCCCTTCGCAGTCGGCTCCGCAGAGCGTGATCAGTTCCAGGTTGCCCCACGAGTCGCTGCCCACAATGTCACCGGTGAAGCCCAGTTTACGCGCCTGCTGGACCTGCATAGGAACCTCGCTGTAGTAGTTGGGCAGGAAGAGGCTGTCGGCGCCGGATTCTTTGATCGTGGTCAGTTGGGAGGAGAAATCCTTATCGCCGGTGGTGTAGGTCTCAAAGGCCACCACCTGGATGCCGTTCTCTTCCATGGTCTTCTTGTAGAACTCGGCGATGCCCTTGTTGTATTCTGAGGCCACGTCGTAGAGCACAGCCGGCTTGGTGGTCTTGAGATTGTCAATGGCGAACCTGGCGGCTACGCGGCCCTGGAAATCGTCAATGAACGCGGCGCGGAAGACGAACTGCTTGGGCAGACCGGTCGTCGCGTCCACGGTGGTTTTGGGGTTGGTGGACCAGGGGCTGATCATCGGCATCTTGCTCGATTCAGCCACCACAGAGGACGGGATGGCATTGCGGCTGGCATTTGGGCCGATCATCGCCAGCACTCCCGCCGTCACCAGTTTCTGCGTTGCGGCAGCGGCCGATTCGGCCTTGTCTTCATTGTCCTCGACCATCAATTCGATTTTATATTTCTTACCCCCCACTTCCAGGCCGCCGGCGTCGTTGACCTCTTTTACAGCCAGCTCGGCAGCGTTCTTGCACGATTCTCCCACGACGGGAATGCCGCCCGTCAATTCGGCGTTCAGGCCGATCTTGATCGTATCAGCAGCCGCCGGCTTGCAGGCGGCCAAAACCATACTCAACAGCATTATCGCTGCTACAACAAACGAGAAACGTTTCATGGTAATCCTCCTCCGAGAATTTTCTCTGAAATTGTTACAAGAAATAGCGAAGCGATCTCAGGACAAAAAGTGGGTTCTCCTCCTTTCTGGGGAAAACTTCCTTAACAATAAGTTTATACCTTTACGCGCGTGATGTCAAGTGATGAGTTTCGTTACCCCAGCGGCGCAATGCTGATGAGTATCGCGACAAAATGCGCCGCCGCGCCCAGGATGACGAAAATGTGCCAGACTTCGTGAAAGCCAAAAACGCCCGGCACGACATTCAGGATTTTGGTCATGTAAATCACCGCGCCGAGGCTGTAAGCCACCCCGCCGATGAAAAGCCAGGTTAACGCTCCGGCAGACATGACCAGCAGCATTTCTTTAACGGCGAGGATGCCCAGCCAGCCCATAATCAGGTACACACCCGCGTTCACCCAGCGCGGCACCTTGATAATAAATAATTTGACCGACAGGCCGATGAGCGCCAAAGCCCAGATAATGCTGAGCATTCCCCACTTCCAGAAACCGGTGAACAGGTTGAAGCAGATGGGCGTATACGTCCCGGCAATCAACAAGTAGATGGCAATGTGGTCGAACTTGCGCAGGCCCTCGATAATACCGCTGGCGGCTTTCGGCAAATGATAGGACGCGCTGGCCGAAAAGAGCAGAATCAGGCTGAGTCCATACACCAGCAGTGAGAGCACCCGGCCTGTGTTCCCCCACCCGATGATGAGCAGGGCAATCAATCCGCCCAGGGAGGCGATGGCGGCGAAGAGATGGGTCAGGCCGCTGACGGGATCGCGAAATTTGGATGACATGAATTCCTTCGTTGCTTATTTTGAAATTTTGTCGCTGGCTTGGTCCAGCGCCAGCACTTGTTCGGCTGTCAGCCGCCAGCCGAGAGCCGCAGCGTTCTGAGCTGCCTGGGAGGCGGTTTTCGCGCCCGGGATGGGCAATGCCCCCTTGCAAATAACCCAATTCAAGGCAACCTGGCCGGGCGTCTTGTTTCCATGATCCTGGCCGATTTCAGTCAATAACTGGAGCAAGGGGCCGATTCGACTCAATATTCCTGCCGCCCCGCGCCCCCGAATTCCAGGCGGCGGATTATCCGCTGTGTACTTGCCGGTCAAAAGCGCTTTGGCTAGTGGACTATACGCGATCAAGCGAACGCCCAGCTCATGACAACGATCCAACAGACCGTTTTTTTCGATGCTGCGGTCGAGCAGGTGATATTCCACCTGATTGGAGGCGAGTGGGATATCGTATTTGGCAAGGACAGTGTAGGCGCGTTGCATTTGATTCTTATCATAGTTCGAGACGCCAACGGCGTGCGTCAGCCTGGCCTTGACCATCTCGGCCAGGCCCTCCACCCAATATTCGATGGGAAAAGGTGGAAGAGGCCAGTGGATTTGGTATAAATCAATGTGTTCCAGTTCAAGCCGCTCCAGGCTGCGCTGAAGAGCCTTCGACATCGCGCCCCGCGTGAGGCGCCATGGATAGGGCATGAATTTTGTCGCCACCAGGACAGGTTTGGCGCTGTTCTTGATAAATTGCCCCAGCAGGCGCTCAGAGCGACCTGAACCGTATACTTCGGCGGTATCCACCAGGTTGATGCCAGCTTCCAAAGCCGTCTGTAACGCAGCCTGGATGTCGTCATCCGTGTAACCCTGGCCATAGTGCCATACGACACGGTCGCCCCAGGCCCAGGCGCCCAGCCCCATTTCAGCATTGTGTAAGAACAGTGTTTCCTTGGCGATTTGCCCAGTCATAATTCTCCCATAAAAGTGGCTCATTGGGAGTTCCCGTGATGTACCGCCATATCTGGCGGGCATCCGTAATGCGAGATTAATCTCGCACTACATTTGGGCAGTCACCACGCCGATTCCCAATGAGCCATAAAAGTTGTTTTTCGCGTTCTTCTGTGCTCGTCCGCGTCCCAAAAATTAAAACTGTAAAGTTGTCCGGTAGCAAGCGTGGGGTATTCTATCACAAGCTGGCGTTCAGGGTAGTCATCCCACATAAATCAGGTTACAATCTGGACGGAAATTTTGGAACTGATGGAGCGCCAGCCGCCCTCACCCCAGCCTCTCTCACGCGATAAGAGGGTGAGGGGTTGGCGTTCCCTGAGTTCCGGGAGGCAGTTATGACATCCGACCCGGAAGGGGAATTTGCCGAAGGCCTACCGGAAGAATCCCCGTCAAGGTTAGCCAGGCGTCTCGGCTTGCCGTTCACCAACTCGCTGCTGCTCACACGCTCCTTAACCCACCGTTCCTACGTGAACGAGCATCCAGAAGCTGTGGAAGATAACGAGCGGCTGGAATTCTTGGGGGATGCCGTGCTGGATTTCGTCGTCGCGGCCTGGCTCTACAATCACTTCCCGGAAAGGGCCGAAGGCGAGTTGACGCAGATGCGCTCGGCGCTTGTCCGCACCGAGGAATTAGCCGAATTCGCGCGCCAACTGGACCTTGGGCCTCTCATGCGTCTTGGGCAGGGTGAAGTCCAGGCCGGGGGGCGTGAGCGCGCGGCTCTGCTGTGCGCCACCTTTGAGGCGCTGGTCGGGGCGCTCTACCTTCAGACGGATGTCGAGACAATCCAGCGCTTCATCCATCCATTCCTGGAGGAGGCTGCCGGGCAATTAATACTTCAATCAGACATCCACGATGCGAAGAGCCGTCTCCAGGAATGGTCACAAGCGCAGAAATATGGCATTCCACGTTACGTAACAGTCCAAACCAGCGGCCCGGATCATGACAAATTATTCGAAGTAGAAGTGTATATCAACGGTCAGTTGTATGGCCGAGGTTCCGGTCACAGCAAGCAGGTGGCGGCGCGCGCCGCGGCCAAAGATGCGCTCGAACGCATTGAAGGCAAATCATCAATCGTCAATCGTAAATCGTAAATCTCTCATGCCTTTACGCCTCAAATCCCTCGAATTACACGGCTATAAAACCTTCGTAGCCAGGACCACCTTCGAATTTGCCGAAGGGATCACCGCCATCGTTGGCCCTAACGGCTCAGGCAAGTCCAACATCGCCGACGCGCTGCGCTGGGTATTGGGCGAGCAGTCTTATAGTCTGTTGCGCGCCAAGAAGACTGAGGACCTGATCTTCGCCGGTTCCGAGCAACGCCCGCGCGCGGGTATGGCCTCAGCCGCAGTAACGTTTGACAACTCTAACGGTTGGCTGCCGGTTGATTTCTCGGAGGTGGCTCTGGCTCGCCGCGCCTACCGCGATGGGCGTAACGAGTACTTTCTCAACAGACAGCACGTGCGCCTGCGCGAGATCAACGAACTGCTGGCGCAATCTGGTCTATCCGAGCGAACGTATACCATCCTTGGGCAGGGTTTGGTGGACGCCTCGCTGGCCCTCAAAGCCGACGAACGCCGCCGTTTGTTCGAGGAGGCGGCCGGCATCGGCCTGTACCGCTCCCGGCGTGAGGAATCTTTACGCCGCCTGGAAACCACTCACCGCAATCTGGATCGTGTGCTCGACATCCTGGCCGAACTGGAGCCTCGCTTGCGCGGCCTGGAGAGGCAGGCGAAAAAAGCCAAGGAATTCGCCCAAGTGCAGGCTGACTTGCGTCTCCTTTTGCTGGATTGGTATGGGTATCACTGGCATCATGCGCAAAAAAAGCTGACCGAGGCGCGCGAGGGCGCGCGTGGACACGAAGCGATATTACATGCCGAGCGCGAGAAATACCAGGCTGTGCGCCAGAATTATGCCGCCTTCCGCGACCGGCTGCAGGGATTACGCGGGCGGCTGAGCTCGTGGCATCGCCAGTCAGCGAGCCTTCAAAATACGCGCCAGACCATCAGCCGCGATCTGGCCGTGTTGGACGAACGCCGCCGCGCCCTGCTGGATAATCGCCAATCTGCCTTGAGCGAGCAATCCCGCCTGGCAGAGGAAGTCCGCATTGCCGTCGAGCGCCTGGCCGAAGCCGAGGCGGAGGCCGCGCGCCTGCAAAGCGAATATGACGAGGCGCAGACCCAAATGAAATCGGCCCAAGAGGCGTTGGAAATGCGTCAGGCCGAACAGGCGGAAGCCGAGGGAGCCTTGCAGGCTGTTCGTCAGAATTTGAACAAGCTGAATACCCGTCGCGCCCAATTACAGGCTCGCCTGGACGAGTTGAAGACCCGCAGCGAAGGCCAACGGCAAAAGCTGCAGGCCGCCGGACAAGCGATAATCCGCGCAGAAGAAGAAGCCCGCCAGGCCGAGTTGCAGCGTCAATCCGTACTGGCGGCGCGCCAAGGAGCCGAGGCCCTTCATAAACAGGCGGAGAGCGACTTGCTATCCGCGCAGAAGCGGCTGGTCGGGCTGGTTGAATCCCTTCGGGAGAAACAAAGCGCGCGTTCTGCCAGGGAAGCTGAGAAAGCGCGTTCGAAGGCTCAATTGGAAGTATTGGAACAGGCTGAGCAATCCTTCGCCGGTTATGCGGATGGCGCCCGCATCCTGTTGGACGCGGCGCGGCAGGCGCGGCTCAAAGGCGCACGCGGCGCGTTGAGCGCGGCTTTGGATGTCCCTGTGGAGCTGGAACTGGCGATTGGCGCGGCGCTGGGCGAGTACACGGATGCCGTCCTGCTCGAATCGGGGAGCGAGACGGAACGGGCTTTGGCGCTGCTGGATGCGGACCGATCCGGCCGCGCCGCGCTGCTGCCGTTGGATTGGCTGGCGCCCTCTCCGCCGCTCCTCCCCTCGGGCGACGCCGATTGCCTCGGCCTGGCGGCCGACCTGGTCAAAGCGCCGGCCGAACTCCGCCCGGCGCTGGATTTGTTGCTTGGGCAGACCCTGGTCGTGCGGGATCGCTCGGCCGCGCGGCGCATCCTGGCCGGTCAGGCCAATACGGTGAGGGTTGTTACCTTGCGCGGGGAGGTTTTCAGCGCCAATGGGCCGGTGCTGGCCGGCCGGCAGGCGCGCGCCGGGACATTGGGCCGTCCCCGCCAGCGCCGCGAACTTCAAGACGCGCTCGCCGGCCTTGATCGCCAAATCAAGGCTTTCGATGAAAACATTCAAGAGCTGGACAAGGAGATCAATTCCGCCCGGGGCGAGGTAAACGCCCGGGAAGGAGCGCTGCGGGAGAAACGCCTCAGCCTGGAATCGGCCCTGGCGGCCGGGCAGCAGGCTCAGGTCCAGAGCGAGTCGGCGCGGCGGCAGCGGGATTGGCAGGCTGGTCAGAAGGATGCGCTACAGACCGAGATCGCGCAAGGGGAGTCCGAGGGTCAGGAAGTCGCCGCCGCCTTGTCCAATATCGAAAAAGAGGCCATTTTGGCGCAGGAAGATATTCGCGCCCGGAATGTGGCGCTGGGCGCATTGACACTGGAAGAGTATCACGCGCAGGTCACGTACTGGAACACACGCTCGGCAGTGGCTGAGCGCGCTCTGGCGGATGCCCGCAGCCGTCAAGCGGAGCGTCAACAGGCGATAAGCGGGCTACAGGGACAGGCGGCTAGCCTGGAAAAACGCCTGGCCGAGATTGACCGTTCGCTGACCGCCCTGGAAAACGAAAAAGAGGCCTTGCGTGGACAGGAGAGCGGCTTGAACACCCAGCTCGAGGATTTGCGTGCCCTGATCGAACCGGCGGAAAAGGAATTGGAGACGGCCGAGGCTCAGGAGGCGGCGCTTCAGGAACAAGAATCCAGCGGCCAGCAGGCGCTGACATTGGTAGAGCGCCGCAATACACACATCCAGCTTGACTTGGGTCGTAAGCAGGAATCAC
Source organism: Chloroflexota bacterium (assembly GCA_043823965.1). Taxonomy (GTDB): domain Bacteria; phylum Chloroflexota; class Anaerolineae; order Anaerolineales; family Villigracilaceae; genus CG2-30-58-95. The sequence continues at coordinate 2,478 of JBDRTP010000032.1, read as the reverse complement.
TGGATAATTTACACCAGAAAATCGAAGATGACTTTGGCCTGGTCGCTTTCGACTATGCTGCCGAGGTTGGCGGGCCGATGCCGTTGCCTTTGGATGGCATGGTGGAGCAACTGCCCAGCGTCGCCGAATTGCCGCCCGATCTGGAGGAAAATATGACCCGGCAGCGGGCGCAGCTCAGGCGGATGGGGGCCGTCAACCCGGAGGCGCAAAAGGAATACGATTCGGTCAAGGAACGCTTCGAGTTCCTGAACACACAACTGGCCGATTTACGCAAAGCCGAAAGCGATCTGCATCAGGTCATCGCGGAATTGGATGAACTGACCAGACGCGATTTTCAAAAGACTTTCTCCGCCGTGGCGGTGGAGTTCCATTCGATCTTTCACCGGCTGTTCGGCGGCGGGTCAGCGCAACTGGTGTTGACGGATCCCGACAACCTGTCCGAGACCGGTATAGACATCGAGGCGCGCCTTCCCGGTCGTCGTGAGCAGGGACTTGCGCTGTTATCGGGCGGTGAGCGCAGCCTGACGGCTATTGCGCTGGTCTTTGCCCTGCTCAAGGTATCCCCGACGCCGGTCTGCGTTTTGGACGAAGTGGATGCCATGCTGGACGAGGCCAACGTGGGTCGCTTCCGCGGCCTGCTCCTGGAACTCAGCCAGGATACGCAGTTCATCATCATCACCCACAACCGCAATACCGTGCAGGCTGCGGATGTGATCTACGGTGTGACGATGGGGCGTGATTCGACCAGCCAGGTGATCAGCCTGAAATTGGATGAGGTCAGCGATAAGCTTCTGCGAGGGGATGGGAGATAGTTATTGCAATTTTGCCAGCTCGTCTTCTAGCTTCGGGTCAGTTGGGATGCGCTCGAGATAATAATCGTAAATCTTGACCGTCGTCGCCTGGCGGGCTTCCGCCAGCCATTCCTGGAATTTGGCATCCCGCAATTGCTGATATTCAGCCTCCGTCAACGGGCGGTTCTCGTGTCCGAGCACCTGGATGATATGCCAGCCAAAGTCGCTCTGCACGGGTTGGCTTATGTTCCCGATTGGCAAATCGAAGGCCGCGTTCTCGAACTCAGCGATCATCTTGCCGCGCCCAAACCAACCCAAATCGCCGCCGCTATCTTTCGTGCCGGGGTCTGTCGAATTCTCAGCCGCCAGGGTTTGCCAATCCGCGCCGTTCAATAGCTGGTTGAGCACAGCCTGGGCGGTGGCTTCGTCGGCGACCAGGATGTGTCGCGCCCAAACCTGCTCATCATCATGGGGGACATCTTTTGTGAGGATGTCGTACACCTTTTGCCGATAGAGCCGGTTCTCAAAGAAGACTTTGCGTATATCCGCTTCGGTCATTTTGATGTTGGCATGGTTCTCGACCACCTTCGCGAACTCACTTTGGAAAGCCTCGATTGTGTACGGCGTGGCTGTGGGCGTGATGGAAGGAACCGACGTGGGTGTGGCTGACAGGTCAGTGGTCGCGGTGGGGAGAGGCGTCGAGGTCGGATCTGGGTTGGGGGTCGGCGTAAGCGTCACCAGGGCCAACTGGGTCGGGGATAAGGTCGAATAGAGGATGGCCGTCGGGGTGAGGGCATTCGTTGGCGTGGGTGTACCGTTCGTGAAGAATCCGAAATCGGATTGGATGGCTTTTTCGAGTTCGTCTGCCGTGACCAGGATCCCGTTCGCGCTGGCATATTGGCGGATCAATAGTTCGTCCACAAGTTGGTTGATCACTTCGCCCCCCAGTTGAGCCGGATTATTCAGGGTATTCTGAATTTGGGTCAAATACTGGGCGATGTTTGGGTTGGTGACCGGATCCATGCCGAACATTTGGGCGAACTGCAGGTATTGGATGTATTGCGTGATATTCTGCTGGCGCGCCAGCCGGACGCGCATCTGGAACTCGCGCGTGGTGACAACATCCTTGCCGACCTTGACGACCGGTTGTCTGGCCTGTAGCACGGTCAGGCTTAGGATGCCATAGAGGATCAGCGAGATAACGACGACGACAATCGCGAGCGCAGAACAGGTGATGAGCCTGGCTTGCCGGCGTTCGCGCTCCAGACGGGCCAGGTGTTTCTTGGTGACAATTTTAGCAGTCTTGTTTTTTGCCATATTGGAAGTTACTTCTTACCGGTCATCTTCACTTCTGCCGGTGTAGGGGAGCAGGGCGATATGCCGGGCGCGCTTGATGGTGCCCGCCAGAGCGCGCTGATGTTTCGCGCAAGTGCCTGTTTGACGACGCGGGCGGATCTTGCCCTCTTCGGTGACGAAGCGGCGCAGAACGTCTGCCTGCTTGTAATCCATCGTCAAATGTTTATCGGCGCAGAATTGGCAAAACTTCGGACGCGCATAGTAGCGGCGTTCGGAGGATTGCTCCGTTCCATAACCATTTTGGTAGTCCATAGGTATTTACTCCAACAAACTTATCTTTGGGCGGCTTAGAAGGGAAACTCGTTTTCTTCTGCCTGCCCCTCGATTTCTG
>JBDRTP010000031.1:0-3012 GCA_043823965.1 Chloroflexota bacterium | reverse complement strand
AAGGAGGTGCAAGGGCAGATACGAATAGAATTATCTCGGGATAGAGTTTAGCCTTTTCTTGTCAATCTAACGGAGGATAACATGTGGCTCATTCGCGTTAATATGACCGATTTGACCAGCAGGGTGGAGCCGCTCCCGGATGCCTATAAACATCTGGGCGGGCGCGGCATGACCTCAACCATAGTGGCGAAGGAAGTCCCGCCATTGTGCCACCCGCTGGGGCCGAATAACAAACTTGTCTTTGCGCCCGGCATTGTGACCGGCACCCCCGCCCCAACTTCTGCCCGCGTCTCCGCCGGGGCGAAATCGCCGCTCACCGGCGGGATCAAGGAGAGCAACGGCGGTTCATCCTGGGCGGCTGACCTGGCGGATATGCAGGTCAGGGCGCTGGTCATCGAGGGCCAGGCTAAAAAGAATGGCAAGTTCTGGGGCCTTCACCTGCTCTGGGATGCCGCAGCCAGCCAGCCGAAGGCGGAATTCTTCGACGCCAGCGAGCACGCAGGCAAGGACCTGTTCGAAGTCTTCCCAAAGGTTTATGCAAAGTTTGGAGATAAGATCTCCGTCTCCGGCTGCGGCGTTTCGGGCGAATACGGCTATGGCAACGCCGGTATCGTCTATAACGACCCGGCCAAACACCCGACGCGCTATTCCGGGCGCGGCGGCCTCGGCTCGGTGATGGGCAGCAAGGGACTCAAGCTCATCGTCCTGAACCGCGCAGGAACGCCGGGCGTGCCGATCACGGACGAAGCCCTGTTCGACCAGGGCCGCAAGAAGATGATTGACGCCCTGCGCACCCACGACATCACCAAGCCCAAGGGCGCGTTGAATACCTACGGCACGGCAGTGCTGATCAATATTCTGAACGAGGCGGGCGGCCTGCCCACCCGCAACTTCTCCAGCGGACGCTTCGAAGGGGCTGCCAAGACCGCTGGCGAGGCCATCTTCGAGGGCAACAAGCAGCGCCTGGGCAAGGAACTCTACAACCACGCTTGCAGCCCCGGCTGCACCATCCAGTGTTCCAATACCTGGCACAACCTGGACGGGACGGAAGCCGCCTCCTGCGTCGAGTACGAATCCGACTGGGCGCTGGGCGCCAACTGCGGCATTGACAGCCTGGACGACATCGCCACGATGGTGAAACTGTGCAATGGCTACGGTCTGGATACCATCGAGACCGGCGCGACCATCGGCGTGATAATGGAAGCCGGTGTGATTCCGTTTGGCGACAGCCAGGGCGCCATCAACCTGATCCATGAAATGGGCAAGGGAACGCCGCTGGGCCGCATCCTGGGCGGCGGGACGGGATTTGCCGGCAAGGCCTATGGCATGACCCGCGTACCGGCGGTCAAAGGCCAGGGCATGCCCGCCTACGAACCGCGCGCTGTCAAGGGTATCGGCATCACCTACGCCACCAGCACGATGGGCGCCGACCACACTGCCGGTTACACCATCGCCCCCGAAATCCTGGGCGTCAGCGGCAAACAGGATCCGCTCACCACCGAAGGCAAGGCGGCGCTCAGCCGCGGCTTCCAGGCGGCCACCGCCTTCATTGACACTTCCGGTCACTGCCTGTTCATCGCCTTCGCCATCCTGGATATTGCCAGCGGTATGGAAGGCATGGTGGAGGAGTGCAACGGCGTCCTGGGCACACAGTGGACGACTGCCGATATCGGCCGGGTTGGCGCGGAAGTTTTGAAGGCCGAGCGTGCCTTCAACGAAGCCGCCGGTCTGGGCAAGGAAACTGACCGTATACCTGAATTTATGCGCACTGAACCGCTGCCGCCGCACAACCAGGTCTTCGACGTTTCGGATGAGGCGCTGGATTCGGTGTATGCCGAGTTGTAAGTCATGACATGCTTTACCGCTGAGTAGAGCCTTCGGTACGGACAGGGCGGATATCTGCCCTGTCCGTATGATGAGTCCACTGCAAAAAGTCGTTTTCACGAAGGACATCGGGACGATGTACCGCAGAGACCGCAAAGCACGCAGAGAATCAGTAATAAAGAACTCTGCGCTCTCAGCGTTCTCAGCGGTTAGTTTTTTCAGTGGACTCTATTATTAAAAAACTATGCCAATCGTAAAAAATGACGAGCATGGCAGGCTGCTCCTGCCCGAAGAATTTCTCCAGCGCAGGCACATCGCTGCGCAGACCGAATACTGGTTGGACGAGCGCGAGGGGGATTTAATCCTGCACCCGCGCCTGCCCGACATTCGCAAGTTATATATCGAACCGGCCACCGCCTGCAACCTGAATTGCCGCACCTGCATCCGCAACGTCTGGGAAGACCCGCAGGCGCGCATGTCCATGCAGACATTCCGCCGCATCCTCGAAAGCCTGGAGGCCCTGCCCGAGCTGAAACGGGTGATTTTCACCGGCTTCGGCGAGCCGCTCGTCCATTCCGACATTCTGGAGATGATCGCGGCGGTGCGCGAGCGCGGCCTGGCGGTGACGCTCGGCTCCAACGGGTTGCTGCTGAACTCCGAAACCTCCCGTGAACTGGTGCGGCTGGGCGTGGAGCGCGTTGTCATCTCGGTGGACGGCGTCAAGCCGGAGACCTACGCCGACATCCGCGGGGCGAACCTCTCCCAGGTTCTCGACAACATTCGCGGCTTGAACGAGGCCAAACGTCAGATGGGTTCGCTCTACCCGGCCTTGGGGATCGAATTTGTCGCCCTGAAAAGCAATTTGGATGAACTGGCCCAACTGACCGGGTTAGCCACCCATTTGAACGCCGCGCGCGTCCTGGTCAGCCACGTGCTGGCTTATAGCGAAGAGATGCGCGCTGAAATGCTCTATGGCTACGAGCCGCTCCCGCCGTTCATGGCGCAGGGCTGGCCGGTCAGGGCGGATGCCTGGGAGATTTGGGGGACTTTGGATTTTCCGCGCATGCACTGGGTCTCGGAGCGGCGCTGCCGCTTCGTCCAGGATCGCGCCGTGGTCGTCGGCTGGGATGGCGGCCTTGCCCCGTGTTATGCCCTGTGTCATAATTACAGTTACTTTGCCATAGACGG
>JBDRTP010000030.1:0-4414 GCA_043823965.1 Chloroflexota bacterium | reverse complement strand
CACCCGCGCGGCGCGAACATCCTCATCGTCTACCGCGGCGAAGTTTTGAGTGGTCAACTTGCCGCCCACGACGACGCCGACCAGGCCGCCTTCTTCCCGCTCGATAACCTCCCGCCTCTCGCTTTTGAAGCCACCCAACATGTATTAGAAACGTTCAAACGTTCAAACGTCCAAACGTTCAACTGCTATGAACATCCGCCCCGCCGCCGAAAGTGACGCCGTCGCCATCGTCGACCTTTGTAACCAGTTGGGCTACCCCTCCACGCCGGAAGATGTGGCCCGCCGCCTGCGCCAGATGCAGGGATTCGAGTATAACGTGCTGTTCGTTGCCGAAGTGGATGGCCGGGTCGCCGGCTGGATACACGTCATTGCTTTCAGCCTGCCTGAAATGGACCTGCACACTGAAATCGGCGGTCTGGTTGTGGACGAAGCCCATCGCAGCCTCGGCTTGGGCAGGTTACTGGTCGTGCGCGCCGAAGCATGGGCGCGTGAGCATGAGTGTAGTGAAATCCGCGTCCGCTGTAACGTCATTCGCACGCGGGCGCACGATTTTTATGAGCGCATCGGCTACGAAAACATCAAAAGCCAGCACACCTTCCGCAAGCAACTCTAATCTGCCTTCTGCTTTCTGCCTACCGCCCCCGTCTCTTCTCCTCCGTGCTCCAATATACGAGTCTACTGCCGAGTAGGCCTTCAGCAAAAACTTTTTTTCAACGCAAAGGCGCAAAGCCGCAAAGAATTTTAAGTTCTACTTCGAGATAATTCCATCGCAACGCCCTTTGGCTTCATTTTTTTGAAACAGATTTTGTTTTTCTTGGCGTCTTGGCGTCTTCGCGTTAAAATTTTTACTTTTTGCAGTTGAGCCGTCATATAAAAAAAGGAGGTGCTCATGACTGTCCTTGATGTCCGTCCTTCCCCGATCGCCGGAACCTGGTACGAGGGCAACCCTCACCGCCTGGCCGCCAGCGTGGATGGCTACCTCGACCGCGCCGAACTACCCGAACTGCCCGGTGAAATTATCGCCGTCATCGCCCCGCACGCCGGGCACCGCTACTCCGGACCGGTAGCCGGTTACGCCTTTGCCGCCGTGCGCGGCCGCGCCCCCGACCTGGTAGCCGTTATCTCGCCGATGCACCAGCCGTACTTCGAGCCGTTACTCGTCACCGCCCACGCGGCTTACATCACCCCCCTGGGCGAGATCCCGCTCGATAAGCAGGCCGTCGCCGACCTGGACGCTGCCCTGCGCGGATCACTCGGCTACGGTCTGACGCCGGTAGAACGCGACCGGGAACATTCGCTCGAAATCGAACTGCCCTTCCTGCAACGCGCCCTGGCAAGTGAATTCAAAATCCTGCCGGTGATGGTACGTGAGCAATCGCCCAGAGTTTCCGAGAATCTGGGCATGGCGCTGGCAAAAGTACTGCACGGACGCAATGCACTGCTGGTCGCCAGCACCGACCTCTCACATTTTTACACCCAGGAAGAAGCCAAGGCTTACGACAGCGAGATGCTGCGCTGCATCGAGTCGTTTGCGCCTGAAACGCTCTTCGAGGCCGAACGCAGCGGCAAAGGCTTCGCCTGCGGATATGCCGCCACTGCCGCCGTGCTTTGGGCGGCGCGTGAACTGGGCGCGGATACGGTCAAAGTGCTGCACCACGCCACCTCCGGCGACGTGACCGGTGATTTCTCATCCGTGGTCGGTTACGCCGCGGCGGTGGTGTTGCGAACAAAAGCATAAAAGATCATTGGCCTTGCAGATACCGTAATACCGCGATATACTAATATCAAGCAACCTTTCAAACGGAGTCTTGCCATGCAAGCCATCTCTTTACGCCTCGAACCTGCACAGTATAAGCGTTTGCGGCTGCTGTCTTTCGTCAAGGGCAAGCCGATGTCTTTGCTTATCCGTGACGCGCTGGAAGAGTATCTGAAGGAAAACCAGCAAATCAAGCCGGGACAGGAATGGTTCTGGTCGGAAGCCTGGCAGGCGGCTGAACGCGAGGTGGAGAATGACCTGGCAACAGGTAACTTTGAGACTTTCGATAACATGGACGACTTCCTAAAAGACCTGAAGTAAGCCATGAAACACCGCCGCACGCCGCGTTTCGTCAAGGCCTTCGCCAGTCTGCCGTCCGAAATCAAGGAGCAAGCGCGTAAGGCCTTTCTTTTATTCCAAGAAAACCCTTCTCATCCCAGCCTTTCCATTGAGCGCATCGAGGGCTATCCGGGCGTCTGGTCGGGACGGATCACCCAGAAATATCGCTGGACCTTTCACTTCGAAGAAGATTCACAAACAGGGGAACGCATTTGTCTACACCGTATAATTGGCGCGCACGACGAAGTCTATCGCAAGCCGTAATCACTCGCGGTTATAATCCACCTTGATGTATGCTCAAATCGCCGTCAACGTCCCGTCGGTCACGGGCGTTTTTGACTATGCTCTGCCCCCCGAACTGGAGGGGAAAGTCGGCGCGGGTCATCTGGTCAGCGTGCCGTTCGGCAAGCAGACCGTGCAGGGCGTCGTCTTTCGTCTTGTCTCCGAACCATCCGTTCCGGAAACGAAAAATATTATAGCTTTACTCGACCCTCAGCCCGTACTGACCGGCACGCAAATCGCCCTGGCGCAATGGCTGGCCGAGGCGACTCTTTCGCCGCTGGCGGCGTGCATCGGGTTGATGCTGCCGGGGGGATTGGCGAAGCAGGCAGATACGTTATTCGAGATTCGAGATTCGAGAATACCGAGTAGGTGCTGTGCAGAGAATAGAGATTCGAAAATCGTGAGCAGTTCCGAATCACGAATCTCGACTGTGCGCAGCACCTATGCACAGCACCTAATCGGCTCGGTCGAATCTCGTTTACTCGACCTGCTCCAAAAACGCGGCCCGCTGCGCGGCAGGCAAATTGACCGCCACTTCAGCCGGGTGGACTGGCGCAAGACGGCGCAATATCTGCTAAGAAGCGGCGTGCTGCAAAGCCAATCCATCCTGCCGCCGATCTCGGTGCGCCCGAAGTTTGTCCGCACTGCGCAGTTGGCAGTTACGCCAGAGACTGCCGAAGCCGCGCTGCCCGATCTTGGAAAAACCGAGGCCACGTTACAGCGCCGCCAAGCCGCGCTGCGCTTCCTCATTTCCGCACCGGAACCAGTCAATGTCGCGTGGGTGTATGCTGAATCCGGCTGCAATCTTACCGATTTGCAGGAACTGGCCGAGCGTGAATTGATTGTCTTGCGCGAGACGGAAATCTGGCGCGACCCATTGCAGAGAATAGAGAGTAGAGGAATAGAGAGCAGTCCGCCGCCGGAGTTGACTCCCGACCAGCAGAAAGCCTGGGAAGCCATCTCGATGGCATTCCATTCGCAATCGCCCGGTCACCCGTCACTTATCACTCGTCACTCATCACTCGTCACGCCTCCTTCAGCCTTCTTACTTCACGGAGTCACCGGCTCAGGCAAGACCGAGATTTACATCCGCGCTGCGCAGGAGGCGATTCGCCGCGGCAAGCAGGCCATCATTCTCGTCCCGGAAATTGCGCTCACCCCGCAAACGGTGCGCCGCTTCCTGGCGCGCTTCCCAGGGCAGGTTGGGCTGGCACATTCCAAACTCTCGGATGGCGAGCGTTACGACACCTGGCGGCGGGCGCGCCTCGGATTGCTCAAAATCATCATCGGACCACGCTCGGCGCTTTTCGCGCCTTTGCCGAATATCGGTTTGCTTGTGGCTGACGAATGCCACGATTCATCATATTATCAATCCGAGCCGCCTTTTTATCACGCCGTCAACGCGGCCATGGAATATGCCCGCCTCTGCGGGGCGGTGTGCGTGCTCGGGTCGGCGACGCCGTCCATCGTTTTGCGTCAGCAGGCCCAAGTCGGGGAAAGAATACGTCTGCTGGAGTTGCCGAAACGCATCGCCGAAAGTGGCCTCCCGCCCGTCCACATCATTGACATGCGGGAAGAATTGAAATCCGGCAACCGCGCCATCTTCAGCCGCGCCTTGAGCGGGGCGCTGGCGGATGTGCTGGCCAAAAATCAGCAAGCCATTTTATTCCTCAACCGGCGTGGCACGGCCACGTATGTCTTTTGTCGGGAGTGCGGCTACACTCTGAAATGTCCCCGTTGCGAGACACCGCTCACTTATCATGTCGAAGGTCAAAAGTCGAACGTCAGCGGACAGTCCGACATTCGACATTCGACGTCCGACTTGCGCTGCCATTACTGCGGCTACACCCGCCAGTTACCCAAAACCTGCCCCCAATGCGGCAGCGACCAGATTCGCCAATATGGACTCGGCAGCGAAAAGGTTGAAGCGGAAGTCAAGGCGTTATTTCCCGACGCCCGTACCCTGCGTTGGGATTGGGAGACGACGCGCCAGAAGGACGCTCACGAAATCATCCTGAGCCATTTCGCCGCGCAGCG
>JBDRTP010000029.1:0-2321 GCA_043823965.1 Chloroflexota bacterium | reverse complement strand
CAGCACAGGCAGGTTGAACGAGTCGCAGAAGCGCACAAAACGGCCGGCCTTCTCCGACGAGTTGATGTCCAGCACGCCGGCCAGATGCGCGGGTTGGTTGGCGATGATGCCGAGGCTGTGTCCGCCCAGGCGCGCAAAGCCGGTGACGATGTTCTGGGCATACGCCTCGTGGATTTCAAAAAATGTCGCCTCATCCACGATCATGCGGATGGCTTCTTTGATGTCATACGGCTTGCCGGGGTCGTTGGGGATGAGCGTATCCAGCGCCGCGTTCATGCGCAGCGGGTCGTCGCCGGTCTGGACGAAAGGTGGGTCTTCCATATTATTCTGCGGCAGGTAACTCATCAATTTGCGGATGAGGTAGAGCGTATCCGCCTCGGTATCGGCTGCCACGTGGCACACGCCCGAGGTCTCGGCGTGAACCGCCGCCCCGCCCAGGTCTTCGAACGAGACTTCCTCATGAGTGACCGTCTTGACCACGTCCGGCCCGGTCACGAACATATACGACGAGCCGCGCACCATGAAGATGAAATCGGTCAGGGCCGGCGAATAGACTGCGCCGCCGGCGCACGGCCCCATGATGGCCGAGATTTGCGGGATGACGCCGCTGGCGAGCGTATTCCTCAAAAATATGTCCGCGTACGCGCCGAGCGAGACCACGCCCTCCTGAATGCGCGCCCCGCCCGAATCGTTCAGCCCGATGACCGGCGCGCCGTTCTTGAGCGCCATGTCCATGATTTTGCAAATCTTCTCGGAGTGCACTTCGCCCAGCGAGCCGCCGAAGACAGTGAAATCCTGCGAGAAAACATATACCAGCCGCCCGTCAATTGTGCCCCAGCCGGTCACAACGCTGTCCGATAGGAAACGCTGTTCGTCCAGCCCAAAGTCGTGCGTGCGGTGCTGGACGAAGGCATCCGTCTCGCGGAACGAGCCTTTGTCGAGCAGCAGGTCAATGCGCTCGCGGGCGGTCAGCCGCCCCTTCTTGTGCTGCGCGGCAATGCGTTCCTCGCCGCCGCCCAGCCGCGATTTCGCCTTGAGTTCTCGCAGGCGTTCGATTCTTTTATGGTTGCTCATGCGCCTCTCTTTGAGAAGAAAAATTTACTGCCACGCAGGGACAGGGTAATGATTGTGAAAGACAACAGCGCGACGGTGACAGCCAGCGCGAACGGCCAGTTGGCATGCGGGGTTTGCAAGACGAGTCTGTCGAACCAAACCCACGACGCGTAGCCGGCCGCCGTTATATAAGCCATTTTCCTGGCCCAGGCTTTGCCCCGCCAAAGCCCCGCGAAAAGCGTGATCCCAGCGAGCGCCCACGTCGAGCCGCTGATGGCGATATAAAGCGGCTTTGCGCCATATTCTATTAACACCTGCCACGACGCAATCGCCGCGCCCAATCGAAGGCCATTCCAGGCTGAAAGGGTTAACACAAGCAAAGCCAGGGCGGTTACAGCGATAGGGCGATTGACGATCGATGATTGACGATTGTCAGGCATCCCATCAAGCCGCCAGCGTAATCTTTCCAAGTTGCTCGCCCTTTTCCAGCCGCTCCTGTGCCGCGCGGGCTTCGCTGAGCGGGAAGGTTTTGTCAACAACAGCCTTGAGCTTTCCGGCGCATACTAATGCCATCACAGTTTCAAAATCTTTCAGAGTCCCCATTGTCGAGCCGATGATGGAGAGATGCTTGCTAAAAATGAAGCGGTTGTCAATCTCGAACTTCGCCCCGCCGGTGTTGCCGACTGTCAGCAGGCGTCCGCCTTTACGCAAGGCGCGCAGGGAGAGAGGAAATGTGATGCCGACGTTATCTACAACCACATCCACGCCGCGCTTGTCGGTCAGGCGATAAATTTCCTTCGACCAGTCTTCGGCTTGCGTGCGGTCAACCAGCGTATCCGCCCCGAGGGATTCAGCCAATGCAAGTTTTTCTTTCCCTGCGCCGACAACTATCACCTTTGCACCAAGATATTTGGCAATCTGGAGACTGGCGGTATTCACCCCACCGGATGCGCCGATGATCAGGACTGTCTCATCGGACTGCACCTTGCCGCGCGTCACCAGCGAGTGCCAGGCGGTGTGGAATACTAACCCAGCGGCTGCGGCTTGGTGGTAGTCAAAATCATGTGGAATTTTGATTAACTGCCGCGCCGGAACTTTGACATATTCGGCGTAAGTGCCGCGCATCGTCTCGCCGAGCAGGTGCCAGTCGCGACACATGTTATCCTGACCATTCGAACAAAAGTCGCATTGGCCGCAGCCAAGATTGGAATTGATGACGACGCGGTCGCCTATTTTTAATGAGACCTCACAGGTCTTCGACACCTGTG
>JBDRTP010000028.1:0-5712 GCA_043823965.1 Chloroflexota bacterium | reverse complement strand
CGCAACGACAGAGGCTATGTTTCTTTCGCTTGGAACAGCGGCGATTTTACGCTGCCGAAGGCCAACTCGGTGGCTTTACTACTAAGAAACAAGTGTCACTGCGAGGAACGAAGCAGTCTCCTCGTAACTGGGGATTGCTTCGTTGCAAAGAACGCTCCTCGCAATGACAGAGGCTATGTTTCTTTCGCATTGAACAGCGGCGATTTTCCGCTGTGGCTTTACTCGCAGTGACACTGCACAAGTTGAGAAACTAAGGAAGAAATGAAAGATAAAGGTATTGGCTTTCTCCACAATCTCAATTTAACCTGGCTTGACGCCGCGGCCGAGTCGCGCCTGCGAAACGATGACATCCTTTCAATGCGAAGTTATCTGGAAAAGATTATCAGTCAGGATATTCAAGGGGCGGAATCCAGGCGAAAAACGATTGATGTCTTGATCGGCATTTGGAATAAAACTGTGCTAGTCAATGAAGAACTGCACAATCAAGCAGTAGCCTTTTTACCTGATATTCTTTACAGCGAGCGTATCTGGTTGCACTATGGTTTAACCCTCCTGTATTATCCTTTCTTTCGCCAGACGACAGCAGTCATCGGGCAATTTGCTCGCACAGGTGAGTCTCTCACACGCCAGGCCGTGAAAAACCGCCTCGCGGCAGAGCTTGGTCATTTAGGGTCACTCAACCGCGCCGCGGAACGCGTGATGGCCTCTCTAACAGATTGGGATTTGCTGCCCGCGACCAAAGGAACCCAGTACGAACCAAAGATTCAATCCATCCTATCCAGCAATCTCAATCTTGAAGCCTGGCTGCTCGCCTGCGCCCTCATCGCTCACCCCGCCGTTCAACTTCCATTCCCTGACCTGATCCGCCTTCCAGAATTATTTCCTTTCAGATTTACGGTAACTATAGACGCTTTACGCAGGAATAATAAATTTGATATTCAAAAACAAGGAATGTGGGATATGGTTGGATTAAGCCCATAAAATCCATAATGACTGCCCCTTGAACTTCACCTCAGGGCATAACGGCGTCCGGCCGCTTTTGAGCGAGGTCAAGGCCGGTCAATGAATCGCATACCAGCGCAACGTCTCTTCAACCGCTTCTGGGCTGTCATCGGGGCGGTCAGCGTCCGCATCAAGATCGTGGGGATCGTGCTTGGGCTGGGGATCACATTACAGGTGCGCGCCGCGCTGACGCGCGCCCTGGCCTGGGAACTGGCTCCGTACAACATCCGCGTCAACTCGATCAGCCCCGGCTCGGTGGACACCCCGATGCTGCGCGGCGACATTGACCTGGAGTCGAAACGGACAGGCGTCCCGTTCGAGACGGTCAAAAAGGAGAGCGAGGCCGAGCAGGCCTTCCGCCGCTGGGCCGACCCGGCGGAGATTGCCGAGCCGATCTACTTCCTGGCCAGCGAGGGCGCATCCTTTGTCACCGGCGCCGATTGGCTGGTGGATTGCGGCTGGGTGGCGAAATAAATTTCAGGTTATGCCATGGGGAGGTTGGCGAGTCGAAAAGATCATAATATGTTATAATGTATATACAAAGATCGGAGTCTCCCCTTGTCCCTTCACGTAGATATTCACAGCCCCCTCCCCATTTACTATCAGATTCGCGAGCAGCTTCGCCAGCAAATCGTGAGCGGACAATTAAAGCCCGGGGATATCCTCCCAACCGAGATGGAAATCTGCGCCGAATGCGGCGTCTCGCGCATGACGGCACGCCAGGCACTCAGCCAACTGGCCTACGAAGGGCTGGTCGTGCGCCAGCGCGGCAGAGGGACGTTTGTCGCCGCGCCGAAGGCCACCCTGGATAGTTCCCAATTCCCCCTGCAGAGTTACACGGAGTTGCTCGGCCAGATCGGTATGCAAGCCGGGGCAATGGTCCTGGCACAGGTCGTCGAACCGGCGACGGAGGCCGTGGCCGCCCAGTTGAAGGTCAATCCCGGTGACCCGCTGGTGTGCATCACCCGCCAGCGGCTGATGAGAGGGGAAACCATGTCTCTGGAGACCTCCTTCTATCCGCACAGCCGCTGCCCCGGCCTCGCCAATCTCGACCTGACGGATCAAAGTGTTTACTGGCTGATCGAGGAGCGCTACGGCGTCGCCCCGGCCTATGCTACCGATACCATCGAACTTTCCGTCGCCGGTTCTTACGAAGCAAAAGCATTGAAAATCAGCGAGGGCGTACCGGTTGTCCTGGTCACCCGCCTGAGTTTTCTCGAAGATGATACGCCGCTCGAGTTCACGCAGACCATCCATCGCGGCGACCGCTTCAAATCCATCGTGCATCGCACCCGCCAGCAACTTTGATTGTCATTCGAGTGTAGCCACCGAGTAGGCCTTCGGTAGCAGAAAAGCAATGCTGTTCAAAGAGTATGAAAACATTAACAATCAGCAGATCACGAAAACGTAGTAACGACTTCGCGAAGCGCCCTGTGGGTCAGTCGTTCGGCTAAAACAGCGACTAAAGCATGCACTGAGCGTGCGAAGTGTCGCTACTACAAACCATTTCGTGATTTATTGACAATGTCATTGCGAACGAGCGTTCTCCAGCGAGTGAAGCAATCTCCGATTAAGCGGTGAATGCACCTCGATGAGATTTACCCGTAAACGGGGGATTGCGTCGCCGCCTGGTCTCGATACGGCGGCGGTGGTCGAGTAGCGTTCTTTGCGTATCGAGACCCCGCCGCCTACTCGACCAACGTCGGCTCGCAATGACAGGAGGCCGATATGTCCAATGGCTACTGGAGAAAAACCCTTTGCGTCAATCTCTCCAGCGGAAAGATTGATGTAGAAGAGCCGCCTGAAGAAGTCTATCGCCGCTATCTGGGGGGATATGGTTTGGGCGTCCATTACCTGTACCAGCGCATCCCGCCCGGCGCGGACCCGCTCGGCGCGCAAAACATCCTGGCCTTCCTTCCCGGCCTGCTGACCGGCTCTGGCGCGCAGTTCGGCGGACGATTCATGGTCGCGGCCCGCTCGCCTCTGACCGGCGCCTGGGGTGACGCCAACTGCGGCGGGGACTTTGGCCCGACGCTGCGCGGCGCGGGCTGGGACGGGCTGTTCGTCAGCGGGCAGGCGGAGAAGCCGGTTTACCTGTACGTGGACGGCGGGAAAGTCGAAATCCGCGACGCCTCCCATCTGTGGGGGCTGGACGCCCGCCAGACGGAAGAAGCCCTGCGCAAAGAGACCGCCCCGGATGCGCGCGTCGCCTGCATCGGCCCGGCCGGGGAAAAACTCTCGCTCATCTCCGGCATCGTCAACGACGACGGGCGATTGGCCGCACGCTGCGGGCTGGGCGCGGTCATGGGGTCGAAAAAACTCAAAGCGGTCGCCGCACGCGGCAGGTCCCGCCCGCTGCTGGCCGACCCGAAAGCCTTCAAGTCTGCCACATCCGCATATCTCTCACTCTTCCGCCGCAAACCTTCCGGCATGTCAGCGCACATCCCCGCGTTGATGTCCCGCCTGCTGCCGTTCTTCCGCCGTTTCCGCGCCCGCTTGAGCAGCGGCCCGGCGGACATGGTGATCGACTCCTACAAGCGCTACGGCACCTCCGCTGGGACTGCCACGCTGGTCGAACTGGGCGACGCGCCGGTGCGTAACTGGAGCGGCGTCGGCTACCGCGACTTCCCGCTCGAACTCTCTGAGGGCCTGAGCGACCAGGCTGTCGTCCGCCCGCTCGTGCGCCCGTACGCCTGCCACTCCTGCCCGGTGGCCTGCGGCGGGACGGTGAACCAGCCGGACGGGGGCACGAGCCAAAAACCAGAATATGAAACGCTGGCGTCGTTCGGGCCGTTGACAATGGTCAGCGATCTGGCGACGGTCATGCGCTGCAATCACCTCTGTAATATGGCCGGGCTGGATTCCATCTCGGCCGGCGGCGTCGTCGCCTTCGCGCTGGAATGCGCCGAAAAAGGCTGGCTGCCTCCGGAACTGGCCGGTGAACTGCCGCTCAAATGGGGCAATGGCGAAGTCGTCCTCGAACTGACCCGCCGCATCACCGCCCGCACCCCCGGCCTGGGCGACTGGCTGGCGGACGGTGTGGCGAAGGCTGTCAGCCAACTCGGCCCCGAAGCGCAGGCAGCCGCTATCCACGCCGGGGGACAGGAGCTCTCGATGCACCGCGGCATTTACGAACCCGGCGTGGCTGCTGGTTATGCCCTTGACCCTGCTCCCGGACGCCATACCGCCACCAACTCCGGCAACGCCGAGGTTGCCTCGTTTGCTCCCTATTTCTCCCTGCATGGACGCCGTCCGGCAGCGCGCTACGACTACGCCGGGAAGGGTGTCACACAGGCCATCGCCATGCCGCTCTACCGCGCCTACGACTCGCTTGGCCTGTGCCAGTTCGCCCTGCTGATGGGCCAGCCGCCCTTCCTGGAATGGCTCAATGCCGCCACAAGCTGGGGCGTGGACGAGGCTGAGTTTTTCCAGATTGGCAAGCGGATTCAAGTGTTACGCCACGCCTTCAATGCCAAACACGGACTGCCCCCTCAATTTGCCTTACCTGCCCGTGAGCGCGGCGACCCGCCGCAGCCCATCGGTCCGGTCGCCAATCGCACGCTGGATATGGAAGCGATGGCGAAGAGTTACTTCTCTACGCTTGGCCTTGATCCTGCCACCGGACTCCCCCTGCCGGAAACAGCCAGAGAATTGGGGTTGGAAACGGTCCTCTGCGTCGGTTGATTGGACTTTATCTGTTTCGTTCTTTTTGCATCGAACAGCACGAATTGGACGAATTTTTTCCTAAGGCCTACCCGGCGGGTAATTCGTGAAAATCTAGCAACCGGACAGTTTTAGAAATGGGACGCGGACGAGCGCTGACGAGCGCGGAAAAACCTGTTTTTCGCTTTTCTTTGACAAAAAATCCGCGTTTTTCCGCGTTTATCCGCGTCCAACTCCTAAACTGTCGGGTGGCTAGGTGAAAATTCGATGCCGAAGGCCTACTCGGCAAAATAAAAAAGGAGCACAACTATGACTTTCTCGCTTGCCCAACTCATCGAAGCCCGTCAAAGCGAACAATATTCCCTGCATCAGCAATACGTCAATCCCAAATTGACCCGCACCCTGCAGATCATTGGCTTTGACAAGATCTGGGTGCGCGGGGAGGGAGCCTACCTGTGGGATATCAAGGGTGATCGCTACCTCGATTTGCTGGCCGGCTACAGCGTGTTCAACCTGGGACGCGGCCACCCCGTCGTCAAACAGGCGATCCAGGAACTGCTTACGCTGGAGCGCCTGAACCTGGTCAAGATGGACGTCCCGCTGCTGGCCGGTCTGCTGGCCGAAGGGCTGGTCAAGCGCATGCCGCCCGGGCTGGAGGCCGTCTTCTTCGCCAACTCCGGCGCCGAAGCGGTCGAGACGGCCGTCAAGTTCGCCCGCGCCGCCACCAGGCGTCCGCGTATGCTTTATTGGGACCATGCTTTTCACGGCCTGACCATCGGTAGCCTTTCGCTCAACGGTGCAGCCGCCTTCCGTAATGGATTCGAGCCGCTCATGCCCGGTTTCGACATGTTGCCCGTGGACGACCTGGAGGCGCTGGAACGTGAACTGCGCAAGGGTGACGTGGCCGGCTTCATCTAGCAGTGACGCAGGTGACAGTCACTTTGGAAGTGACTGTCACCTGCTAAGAGGTTGAAATGGCAAAATACTTGATGGGACTTGACATCGGCGGCGGCGGGGGACGCTGCCTGCTCGTCAACGCCGAGACGG
>JBDRTP010000027.1:0-2119 GCA_043823965.1 Chloroflexota bacterium | reverse complement strand
CGGTCAGCCAGAGAGAGGAGCTTCCACCGTGGACATAGAAGCGGGCGATGTCGGCGAACTGCCCCACGTTCTCGATGAACATCACCGGGCCGGAGCGCAGGGCAGCGGAGACCTGTGCCGGCTGAGAACCCGCAAGAGAAGGAGCCGGCCCCTCCGGGGCCTGGGTTGCCAAAGGTCCGGCCGTCGCGGTCCCGTTCAGGGCCAGGGCGGCGATGAGGATGAATACGGTAGAGATTTTCGCACTCATGATTGACTTCCTCTCAAGCCTTGTCGGCTAACTTCAACCAGACAAACACAAACGGCGCGCCGGCCGAAACCCATGCACCGACCAGGGCATAACGCACGTAACGCAGTATGTACGCCAGCAGCGCCTCCCCGTCGGGGACAAAAAGCCCGAAGAGCATTTTCAGGCCGATGTAGAAAACCAGCACGCCAACCAGCCCGATCACATAGCGCAGGATGCGCTTCCAGGCCGGGCCGCTCGTGCTGAACCCGCCCCGGCGGTTGAACCAGGCCAGGCCAGCCAGCAGGCCGAAGAGAGTCGCGGCGGGAGTGATCGCCCCGCTCAACGCCACCGGCGCGGGGAGTTCGCCTTCCGGGAAGGCCTGGGCGGCGTTTTGCAGCCAGATTGCAGGCATCTGCCAATTGGCCTGCAGCCAGAGTAAGCCCGGCAGGCTCAACAGGATCATGAAGAGCGAAGCCGCAAACGCCAGTAAAATTTGCTGGCCCAACGTGCGTTTGTCGAGCCAGGCCGCCGCCGCTCCCCAGAAGCGCAGCGTAAGCCACAGCAGCAGCCCGCCGAAGAGCCAGCCGAGGATCACATCGTGCGGGAAGTGCACAGCCAGGTACAGGCGCGAGAGGCCGATCAGGAATATAATGAGCGCAGCCGCCAACCAGGCCCATCTTTTCTTTGCGCAGCACCTACTCGGTATCCCGGAAGCCAACATGCCCCACACACCCGCGGCTGTCTGGGCATGGCCGGAAGGCACGCCGAAGGAAGTCTCGAAGGCAAAGGCGCTCACTTGCTGGCTGAACCAGTAGGGACGTGGGCCGTGGAAGGCCAGCTTGAGGGCATGGCTCACTCCGCTGCTCAAGAGCAGGATCACCCCCACCCGCAGGCCCAGTCCGGCATCGATGCTCCAATACAGCGCCGGCAGGATCAGCATGAAGAATTCTTCCGTCCCCAGGAACGAGAAGGCCTTCATCGGCAGAGTCAGCCAGTCCCCCAGGTTTTGCAAGGCAACGATCCAGTTAATTCCGCTGTTGAGAATAGTATCCATCCTCCACTCTCCTTGAAAAAGGTTTTATGAGTCCACTGAAAAAACACTCTTTTTCAACGCAAAGGCGCAAAGCCGCAAAGAATATTAAGTTCTACTTCGAGAAAATCCATCGAAATGCCCTTTGGCTTCGTTTTTAGTTGAAACAGATTTTGTTTTTCTTGGCGTCTTCGCGTCTTCGCGTTAAAAATTTTACTTTTTGCAGTGGACTCAGTATAGCAATGGATTGAGGAAAACGCAAGCACTTTGAGAGGGCGGAGTTTGAGATGCAACGTATTTCCCCCCTTTCCACCGAGTAGGCATTCGGCGCAGATTCCAAAAGACCCGGCGGAGAATTGGGGCGACCGTCCTGGAGGCTACGATCTGACAAGGGCGGATCGCCTGACGTTCTGGGCAAGGAGTGATACACCAAATGCCCGAGTCACGTTTCTCGTCGGCGGGATAGGTTACCCTGTAGACTATCAAGGTAACGCCAATTGTTCAAATCCAACGGAGCCATATCCCGATTCCGTCTGCCCCAAAATCCAGCAAAGTGAGACTCTTTTCTCGACGTGGACAAAGTACACAATTTCCCTACCCCAATCTCGTGATCTGAGCAAGATGGGTGGAGGATTTGGATGGGTGGCTGATAGCCCGGTCACATTCTACTTGGACGACGTTGTCTACGAGTTCGACTAGATTGTGGAAAAGTGACTCTCGGAGAAGAAGGATAAGAAAAAGTAGTAGAGGATGGTAAAATGGGGGAGTGCTGACACACCATCGAACGATATGGAGTGGAGGTATGAAAGGAGAAAGGAACATGTTGCCCAGATTACTCGAAAACATGACCCCTCGAGAACGAG
>JBDRTP010000026.1:0-25434 GCA_043823965.1 Chloroflexota bacterium | reverse complement strand
AGTGCGACATCTTCTGCCGCGCCTCCCGGTCGGTCAGTCCTTCCGCCATTAAGTCCGCGTGCAGGTTCTGCAGGCAGTTCGCCCGCAGCCGGTGCGCCCAGCTGATGGTGATCCCCAGCTCACACGCCGCCTTACACACCGCCTGGTAGAAGGCCTGCTTGCACGAGCGGCTGGGGTCGGACGAGGGTCTTCCCCCATGTTCCGCTGAACCCGCTCTCGTGAGCGGGTTTTGTGGTATTAACGAGGGTTCGTATGCCTGAAACTCCCCGACTTGGCCATCAGTACGGGATGGGGGATTTGCGGTTGCCGCGCCGTTTCAGGGTTTTGTGCAAGTATTCAGCTAAAGCGATCGCGATAAACGCAAAAACGCCACATCATTCGGCAGGAAATGCTAGAAACGAATGTGGCGTCTGGTAAACGAATGGGATATTCAGCTGTAGCAGGATGGCCGGCGGGGTAAAGACGGCACTGTTGTTCTGGAGTGTTAAGAGTCATTTCCGAAAAATAACAACCAGTTCTTATCTTTACCAGCTTCTAAGTGTTGAGAGTGCCCACCTGGCTCAACGTCCATTTAATGACAGAGGAGAAAATGTGTTGTATACTATCTCTGTCATAAGGGTTGATTTCAACTTCGCGACTCGTAGTGGGCATCAATAAAGGTTTTTACTTTGTCAACATCAAATCCGCCACTTCTTAGTCCTCTCCGCTATCCAGGTTCAAAACGCCGCTTGGCCAACTATATCAAGCAGGCCTTGGAGATTAATCATTTCAAGCCAACACTTTACATAGAGCCGTTTGTCGGTGGAGCAAGTGTTGTATTGCAGTTATTGCAAAGGGATATGATAGAGCAAGTGATTCTGATGGATTTAGACCCCTGGATAGCAAGTTTTTGGCAAACTATTTTTTTCGATACCGATTGGTTGATTGATCAAATTCAAGAAACGGACGTAACTCTTGAGAATTGGTTTATAGTCAAGCAAAGTAACCCACTATCAACCCGCGAGCAAGCCTGGGCTTGTTTCTTTCTAAATCGCACAAGTTTTTCGGGTATTTTAGAGAAAAAGGCTGGTCCACTCGGTGGCAAGGAACAATGGTCTGACTATAAAATTGACTGCCGATTTCCTAAAAAGACATTGGTTGATCGCATACAGAGGATTTCAGAGCATCGAGACAAAATCCACGGCATCCGGTGTACATCCTGGGACGAGGGAATCATTCGTATTCGAAACGAGCAGGAGAAAGGAAATATTCCTAAACAAGGTTTATTCTTCTACCTTGATCCTCCATTTTTTGAAAAAGCGGATGCTCTCTATCGGTATTACTTTAGACCCGAGGACCACATTAAGTTGCGGGATGTCTTGTTAGTCTTGGAAGACAAATGGATTTTGAGTTACGATTCAGCCAACCAGGTTGAAGCGTTGTATGGATCCGCGATCCGCTCACATCAAAATAGTACAAAGAAACATAATGTTGAATTGCTTTACAGCGTCTCAATCATGCAGGAACGTAAAAAGGGCAAGGAAGTTATTCTTTCAAATTTGGAGCACCTTCCTTCTTTTGACGAAGCTACAAAGTAGCAGGAGGCTTTTTATGCAAAACATCAATCAGGTATTACGGGCCGACTTTCTTCCGAAACTCATTCAGATTGATAACTTCGTTGGGTGGACGTATGCGGTTGATTACGAATACGCCTTTGTTATGACCAATGATCTTTGGAAATACAAAGCCCTTGGCATCCCGCATAATTGTTTTCTAGTGGCAACGGCGATACGGCCAGATGATTTAGCGAATACTCCTGAAGAAGACCGGGAGATCATCCTTCTGCGCGTGATCGGGTCATCCAAGCTACCACAGGATGATGACCTTGTCCGAACAAGAATTGATTACTTCAAAGATCAGAAGGGTATCTTTGAGAATCAAGAGCGCAAGATGGACGATATTACCCAGAACGAACTTCAATTTGGCGGATTGAAGTGCAGAGTTCTGGGTACATTTTTTGTGGACAAAGGCGAACTCTGGCTGGGCAGTGACTTGGAGTCTTTTGCCACGGCCGCGCGTCTGAACGTTTACCGCCCACACGGAGAAGCGCTCAGCACAATTGTGAATTACGTTGACCCCATCCGTAAACAGAGCGCCATGGAAACTGCCCAGCAACTCGGTCTGACTGGGGAGGTTGCTCCCTTCCAGATAGGTTCTGTACGTTACACATCTACAGACCGCCTCCACCGGCGTGACCCACGCGCAGAGAAGGTGAACGTATTTGTACAGCCAGCAGACTTCCTTGCTCGGCGTACAGCTGTACTCGGCATGACACGCACCGGTAAGTCGAACATGATCAAGCAGATGGTTTCGGTAGTGAAGCGGGTGGCAGACGAAAGCGGCGCAAAGATCGGGCAAATCATCTACGATATCAACGGCGAATACGCCAATGCGAATCAGCAAGATAAAGGCGCACTGGCTGATATCTATCCCAATAACACTGTACGCTATCGAATGTTGGAGACAAAGGATTTTGAAGAGCTTCAAAACAATTTCTATATCCAATTGAATGATGGCTTTGCCATTATTCGACGCGTCGTTGAGGAGAACAAGAATCATCAACAAAACGATGTCGCGGTTTTCTTGAACACATCATTTGATGAACCAGAAAAAGAGGATCAGAGCTCTTTTAAACGCTGGCAGGTTCGCTCTGCAGCCTATCAAACGATGCTGTTCATGGCCGGCTTTCCACCGCCAGCAGGATTCAAAGTCGTTTTTAACGCAAATGACGAAGTCCAAAAAGCTGTTAATGAAAAAATTGGAAAAACCTTCCCCAATCCAAGGACTGGATTGCCCTTATCTGTAGCCGCAGAGTGGTTTTTGGCCGCGCGAGAAGCCAATAAGTTACAGACACTTAAAAGCAGCAGTGGCAAAGACTGGTTGGACGATGATACCAAAGCTATGCTAAACATGATGAAACAGAGAAATGACAACGAAACCTTTATCAAGGGCTACAAAGTTCTTATGGACGCCCGTCCTTATCATTCACAACGACGTGCTCAAGAAGTTGGAGATGAAATTTACAACCACCTAGCCAACGGGAAGATAGTAATCCTGGATTTATCAGTGGGCGAAGCTTCGCTCCGAGATGATATTAGCAAACAGATAGCCAAAGCAATTTTCAACAAATCAATGCAGATATTTCTTGAAGGAAAAATTCCTCCTAGTATCTTGGTTTACATAGAGGAAGCCCATAACTTGATTGGTAAGGGTGGGGATTTAACCGATACCTGGCCACGCCTGGCAAAGGAAGGTGCTAAGTATCGTATTGGCTTGGTATATGCTACTCAGGAAGTATCTTCGATGCACCCGAATATCCTGGCGAACACCGAGAATTGGTTCATCACACATTTGAACAATTTGCGGGAAATCAAAGAACTAGCCCAGTTCTACGATTTTGATGATTTTAGTGATTCGCTCATCCGGGCACAGGACGTGGGCTTTGCACGCGTAAAGACACTCTCCAGCCCATTCGTCATACCTGTGCAGATTGATAAATTCGACCCTGAATCCGAACGCCAGCGGGTGGCGCGCCTAGGACAAAGGGGATAACCCATGCCATACGAGGGTCAATTCGCCAGCAAATCGGCGCATTCGGATTTTCTGCGCAACCCCGATATCAAGGATTTCCTCGGGGAGTGTGAATATCTGACTCCACCCTCCGACGCGGAAGCGCAGAATATGGCTGACCGTTTCAGCGAACCGCCTCAAACAGAGGCCAAACTGCCGTCATTCGTGGTGGCGGTGGATGGCAGCAACTACGAGTCCAGCCTGGACGACAAGTTGCCCAGCACGAAAGTGGGGTATGTTCAAATCGGGGCCTTGCTGATTGACCTGGGCGAGTTCGGCTCCCTGAGGGTGGGGAAGTTCGTTGACCCATTCAAGGTTGCGGAACTGCAAGATGAGAATTCAGCCCTGACCTTTTCGATGCCAAGCGCCAACATCAAATGGGGTGGTAAGACCAATGTCCGGGACAGTTTCCGGGCAGCGCTGGACCAACAATTCTCCGGTGTGCGGACGCGCTTCAGCGAGAACGATCCGCTCACCAGCCTGCGCTCGACGCTTTTCCACCTGGCTTCCCTGCGCCCCGGGAAATTGGGCACCGGTGATCCGCACAGATTAAGAATTCACAAATGTCCGACTTGTGGCGGAGGAAGTGACGAGGGTATTTTGCTGGAAGATGTCCCCAATCAGCAGAAGTGTCCGTATTGCGGCGCGGATGTGTACCCTACTGACTGCCTGCGCATCTGGGAAGAAGTCAATGATTACCAGTCCAACCAGATCGCCATTTCGCGGCTAATGCTGGTGCTCGAACAACTCATCCCGCTGCATTACATGCGCTTTTTCTACAAGAATGCTCCGCTCCTGCTGAGCGAGATGGCCTTTTTCGTGGACGGACCGTTGGCTGTCTTTGGCACGCCGGCCTGGATGCACCGTTCGACGATGATCTTTTTGCAGGAGGTCAACCGAAAACTTGCCAAGCATGGACAGCCTCCGCTCACCATCATCGGCTTACAAAAAACCGGTCAGGTGGTGGATCACGTCACCTTGATTGACCGCTACATCCCCAACAACCGCATCCTGGCGATTGACGATGACTACCGCTACAAGTTCATCCTTTCCGGGCGCGACCCTTCAGGGAATGGGTTCGGATTTGAGACCTATTACGGGCAGGATTTTATCTACAAGACCCCCAATGGGCGGACGTTCGTTTTTGCCCTGCCCTATCCATACGCGTCGAAGGATGCTCCCGGCGTAGACTTCATCCGGGAGAAAGTAAAGTTCGAGAATTACCCGCAGTTGCCGCAGGCGCTGAAATTGATCACCTATCTGGAAAGCGACCTGTACGAAAACGCGGTTGTGCCGATTGCCCTCGCCCACCGCTTCACGGCCATCAGTTTCCGGCCGGGCGGACGGGTGCTTGATCTGCTAACCAGGACTTTGTTGAAGAGATGAGTAATTTTCAGGAACAGGCCAGCCATCTTACAAAGCGGGTGCTCTCCCTTGAGCGCCTCTGTGAACTGGCGCGCTTTACGCCCAACGACGAACAGCGCCACGCCATCCTGCACGTGGACGGCCCGTTGTATTTGACCGCCGGCCCGGGGTCCGGGAAGACGCGTGTGCTTCTCTGGCGTACGCTCAACCTGATCGTCTTCCACAACATAAAGCCGGAAGAAATCTTCCTTTCCACGTTTACTGAAAAGGCCGCTCTCCAACTGAAAGAAGGCCTGCGGACCCTGCTTGGACTGGTTACCAATCTAACCGGCCAGCCGTATGATCTTTCGTCCATGTACATCGGCACGGTCCATTCGCTCTGCCAGCGGATGCTCTCGGACCGTCGTCATTTTTTTGTAGATCGACACCGTTTTCGCCCGCCGCAGTTGCTTGATGAATTGGGTCAATACTTCCATATATCCAAAAACCGCAACTGGAACGCAATCACACACACAGCCGGGCTGGACGAGAACCCGAATGTCACCATCAACAGCATCTGGGATATTCCTTCGCAGTCGAAGCATGTGTCCATAGTAAATAGCCAAGGGATTTTCAACCGCTTCTCAGAGGAGTGCATTGAACCAGAACTTGCCCTTCAAAAACTGGAAAGAGATGACCCGGCTCTCCAGGCGCACTTCGAGCACTATGGTCTTGCCCCGCAGCAAGTTGCGCTTCTCCTGCGGCTGTACGCAGCCTACCGGGATTCGCTCCAACTCGAAAAATCCCGCTTGACGGATTTCGCCCTGCTCCAGCAGGAGGCATTGAATATTTTGAATGCTTACCATGAGTCAGGGAGTGTCTTCAAACACGTGATCGTGGATGAATACCAGGACACAAACACCATCCAGGAAAAGGTTTTCTTCAAACTGGCGGGAGGCAACAAGAACATCTGCGTGGTTGGTGATGACGACCAGGCTCTGTATCGCTTCCGCGGGGCGACAGTAGAAAATTTTGTGGAGTTTCCGACTCGCTGCCAACAGTATCTCGGACAGTTGCCGCGCCGCATTTCTCTAGATACCAACTATCGCTCCCGAAAGCGCATCGTTGATTTTTACACCTTGTTCATGCACCGAATTGACTGGTCCAAGCCATCCGGTGGAGCCTACCGCGTGGCAGATAAAGATATCCATCCCCACCGAACGGATGCGAAACCATCCGTGGTAGCCAGCACTCCTGCTGAACCGGTTCAGGTCTGCCAAGAAATTGCCACGCTCGTCAAGCAGCTTCTCGATGAAGGCACGGTAGAAAATCCCAATCAGATTGCTTTCCTCTTTCCAAGCATGAAATATAAGGGAGAGATGGTATCTTCGGTGCGGCGGATGAAAGAGGCACTGGAAGCATTGGGGCTGCGTGTTTACGCCCCACGAGCCGGGCGATTTCTTGACGTGGACGAATCGGTAGATGTATTTGGTCTGATTCTCCAAGTGCTCGGGCGACCACCAGCCGGCGAGTTTCATGGACGGGATTATGACCATTTCATGGATTGGGTAGCCCTCGCTGAACAGCGGGGCAAGGCGTTCATGGACCGCGATCCTCTCATCAAGCGGTATGTAGAAACCCGCCGCGCCGAACTGGAAGGCGCGCGCGATGACTATCAGGCCTTGCTGACCGTTGTCGAACGCAGCCGCTGGGATCTGAGTGCCCCCTACCAGCCAGAGACAATGAAGCGCTCACTCTACGGCGCGACTGGTCTGTCAGAGCAGGGCAAAAAATTAATGGCAAGCACTCACCTTGACCGACAGGTGCGCGAGCGTGCCGCACAGGGAAATCCACTCTCGTTGTTGTATGTTTTGAAGCGCGTCACCTCGATTGACTGGAATCTGCTCGACCTGTTCTACCGCCTGTGCGGGTTCGAGCATTTCAAGAAAATGTTCGACGCCGCTGAGCGGAATGGGGACGAGGGGATGGTGGCGAACCTGGGGCTGGTGACACAATACCTTGCCCGCTTTGTGGAAGAACGCGTCCCGCTCATCACGGCAGATTTGCTCGTTGAAAAAGTTCTCCAGCAGGTACTCTTCGCGTATCTTTTTGCCCTTTACCGCCTGGGTGAGACAGAATTGGAAGACACCGAAGACCCCTTCCCCAAAGGCCGCATCCCATTCCTTACCATCCATCAGGCCAAGGGACTGGAGTTTCCGGTGGTGGTGCTCGGCAATCTGCGCAAGGAGGATCGCGGTCCGAACCGCATCGAACAGATCACCCGCCCGCTGCTGGACCGGGAGCCGGGCGAGCCGCTCCAGCGTATGGCCGAGTTTGACATCATGCGAATGTTTTACGTGGCGCTCTCTCGGGCCAAGAATCTTCTTTTGCTGGCGCATTTCAAGGGATCCGGTCAACGCATCAATCCGTCCTTTAAAGACCTGCTAGATGAACACTTTCCGCGCATCCCGGACTTTGATCCTGCCAGCCTCCCGAAAGCTGAACTCAAAGAAGAAACCCTGCCCAAATCCTACTCGTTCACATCAGACTACCTGATGTACAAGAAGTGCCCGCGCCAGTACATGATCTTCCGCAAGTTTGGGTTCGTACCCTCCCGCTCGCAGACCATGTTCTTCGGCAGCCTGGTGCATCGCACTCTTGAAGACCTGCACCACGAACTCATCCGCAGGAGAAATCAACAATGAGCGATCCTGCCTACGAACTGGAATTGGAAGCCTACATCCGCCAGGTCTTCGAGCAGAACTACGAAGAACTGCGCCTTGACTCGGGCCACGCCATCTCACCGGACGTCAAAAGGACCGCCCTCAACCAGGTCCTGCTCTACTGGCGTGTTTTGCGCGACATAGCCGAGAATGTGACCGACACCGAAGTGCGTCTGAACCTGCCTGGGCAGGAGACACCGCGCGGCCGCGACTATACAATCGAAGGCGTTGTAGATATTTTACGCGAAAAAGACCGCACGGTGATGTACGATATCAAGACCCACGATGCCGACTATGTACGTGCCAACCTTGATCTTTACGAACAACAGTTAAACGTGTATGCTCATATCTGGAAGGAATTGCGCAAACAGCGACTGGACGAAATGGCTGTCATTGCAACCGATTACCCTGAAGCCGTGCGGGATGCCCTGGCCAACGAAAACGACGACGAACTTGCCTACGCCCTAAGGCAGTGGCAGCCGGTGGTGCCGATCGAATTCGACCCGCGTCGCCTGGAAGAGACAGTGAAGGAGTTTGGCCAGGTGGTGGATGCAATTGAAGACGGGCGTTTTGTTCCGCCTCCGCTGGAAAAGTTGCAGGAACACATGCCGGGCTTGCGCAACATCCGCTTCGGCACGCACGTTTGCCGCAACTGCGATGCACGTTTTTCCTGCAGTTCCTACCGTCAGTACGCCTGGCTGGGTGGCAGGCAGACCGCTGACCGGGCCATCATGCAATACCTGCAAGAAGCCCTGACCGACGCCGAGCAAGAGAGTTGGCGTTCTGCCAACCTCGAAGTCGCACTGGATGCAAATACTTTGAACACCGACTTCACTACTCGATAAATGTTGTATTCTTTGATGCTATGGCTATAACAAAATGGAAGTAAGAAAATGGCTCCTCAACGAAGACAAGCAGTGTTATGACGAACGATTGGCTCGTTTGGAATGGCTAGCGTCTATAACTCCTGCCAAAGGAGCATGGTTATTTCATGGAGGATTAACAACAAAATCTCTTTTTGAGGAAACTCGCTATTGTTTTATTTACGGACAATTTCTTTCAACTATAGTTTTGGGCTTTTCTTTTATTGAGCACTCATTAGCAAGTTTGCTTTATGGAGCCGGATACAATGAACTTGAGCGCGTTAATGCATCATCCTTGGTCAAAAAAGCGTTTGCAATTGGTTTAATTGATAAGATAGAGTGGAATCGCCTAGAACGCATCAGAAAGTTTCGGAATCCAATCGTTCATTTTCGACGACCAGATGATAAAGATCGCATCGAAACAAGCATGGTTCAAGAAAGAAAAAACTACTATGAATTGGTTGAGAAAGAAGCTCGCTTTGTTATGATAATTATTATGCGACTATTAGGAAAATTATCGGAGGCCATGTAAATGACTATCGAAAAACTCCGCCCCTCCTTCACTTTTGACTCGGACCGCCTGCGCGAACTCGCCGGCGTTGTTCCCGAAGCCTTCGCGGACGACAAGATCAACTGGGATACCTTGCGCGAAGCCCTCGGCGAGCACCTCGAAGACGAGACCCAGGAGCACTTCGGGCTCTTCTGGCCCGGCAAGCGCGAAGCCCGCCGGCTGGCCGCCATGCCCAGCAAAGGCACCCTTGTTCCCCAGCCCGGCCAGGGCGTGGACGAAGACACCACCCATAATCTCTTCATCGAAGGTGACAACCTGGAAGTGCTCAAACTTCTGCAAAAGAGTTATGCCGGGCGCGTCAAAATGATTTACATTGATCCTCCATACAATACGGGTAATGATTATGTTTACCAGGATGATTACAGCGAACTGCGAGAAGCCTACTTTAAACGCACAGGGGCGATGGATGAAGAAGGGCGAATGTTGACAACCAACAGCCGCGCGAGCGGCAGGTTTCATTCCAACTGGCTCAATATGATCTACCCGAGGTTGTTAGCGGCATGGGGTTTGTTATCAAGTAATGGTGTTATTTTTGTAAGTATTGACGATAATGAAATCCATCATTTACGTGCTTTAATGGGAGAAGTCTTCGGCGAAGAGAATTTTGTTGCCCAGATTCCTTGGCAATCCCGACAATCAGTCCAAAATGATACAGATATTAGTATAAATCACGAATATATCGTATGCTACGCCAAAAGCCGACGAGCATCCGAAAGACGGCTTAAAGAAACCAATGCCAAAGAATGGTATTCAATGCCGAGTTTCGCGGCATACCCTTTACCATTAGACCCTGAAAGATTTTCAAATCCCGATAATGATTCCCGAGGGCCTTGGAAAGCAGATCCATTTGATGCACCTAATATAAGACCAAATTTGACTTACGCGATTATCAATCCAAAAACGCATGAAAAACATTGGCCTCCAGCAGGTCGATGTTGGCGGATGGAAGAACCAAAATATAAAGATCTATTAGCCGATGACCGCATTATTTTTGGTAAGACTGGTGATTCGCGTCCTCAGTTAAAGGTTTTTTATAACGAAAAGGTAACTACTCAGCCCATTAAGGCAAAAACCACCACATGTGACGAAAAAGGCCGAAATTGCGATTACTTGCCATATGTAGCCGTCCTAAATGTGGCGAATTTGCGCCAAAACAAGCTCGTGCCACCATCTATGGTGCTTTCGGAACCATGCCTGAGTAGTTACACGAAAAGAAAGATTATGGAGAAGTGCAAACTTCTTGGTTTAGCGGCGATGTTTATGGAACAACAACAAGCGGAACAAGAGAATTACAAGATTTATTTGA
The DNA here is from genome assembly GCA_043823965.1 of Chloroflexota bacterium. Lineage (GTDB taxonomy): Bacteria > Chloroflexota > Anaerolineae > Anaerolineales > Villigracilaceae > CG2-30-58-95. The sequence goes on along the minus strand of JBDRTP010000026.1, from coordinate 15,018 downwards.
GGGTAAAGCTGTATTCGACACTCCCAAACCAACATCACTAATAAAAGCATTTCTGCGTATGTCTACAAGAGATAACGACATTATTTTAGATTTCTTTGCTGGTTCATGTAGCATAGCCCATGCAGTCTTCGTACAAAATCGTGAGGATTCATGGAAGAGAAACTTTATCTGTGTGCAAATAAGAGAACCCGTGCGTACTGAGTCATTAGCCTATCAAGAAGGTTATCGATTTGTCTCAGAAATAGGAAAAGAGAGAATTAGGCGTGTTGCGTCAAAATTGAAGAAGGAGAGAAAAGGTCAACTCAATTTTCACGGAAATGAGGATATCGGATTTAGATGCCTTCGACTTGAACGTTCCAATTATGCCGAATGGCCAATTGTTATAGAAAGAGATACTACTCAACTTGAATTGCGATTCCAACAAGCCGAAACCTCATTGGTCGAAGGCTGGAAGCCCGAACACATGCTCGTTGAAATCCTTCTCCTGCAAGGCTTCCCACTCGACAGTCGTATCCGCCCTTTGCCAGAATTCAAGAGAAACGATATCAAAGAAGTTTCCTCCGAGTTCTGCCAGCACCGCCTTTACGTCTGTCTGGATGCCAAAGTCCATGCCGAAACCGTCGCCGCTCTGCACCTACGCTCTGAAGATATCCTGGTCTGCCTGGACAGCGCCCTGAGCGACGAAGCCAAGATCACCCTCTCCGACGGGTGCAACCTGAAAGTAATTTAGACCACAGACGATTGACCATGGTCTATTGCCCACGGTCTACGGTCGCCCCGAAATGACACTGAAACTTCAATTCGACCCCAACCAGAAACACCAGCTCGACGCCGTCGAGAGCGTGGCGCGCCTCTTCGAAGGCCTGCCGCACCGCGCTGCCGAGTTCAGTCTGGGCGGCGAGATCGTCCCCAACCTGCCGCCCTTCGAGAGCTTGAGCGAAGCCTGGCTCTACGATAACCTGCGCCAGGTCCGGCAGGAGAACGCCCTGCCCACCGAACTGGCCGGCGGCCTCGAAGTGGACGAAGGCTTGGTCACCGAAGGGGCCGGTAGCGAGTCCTGGCGCTACCCCAGTTTTACGGTTGAAATGGAAACCGGTACGGGCAAGACCTACGCCGCCCTGCGCACCATCCACGAACTGCGCCGCCGCTTTGGCTTCAGCAAGTTCATCGTTGTCGTCCCGAGTATCGCCATCTACGAAGGCTGGATCAAGAACTTCGAGATAACCCACGACCACTTCCGCGCCCTGTACAGCAACGAGACCGTCAACCCGATCAAGTACGACGGCTCGCGCCTGAGCCAGTTACGCGCCTTCGCCGCCTCCACCTTCGTCGAGATCCTGGTCATCACGCTCGACTCGTTCAACAAGGCCTCCAACGTCATCTTCAAGCCCTCCGAAAAACTGCCCGGCGAGCGCCTGCCCTACCAGTACCTGCAGGAGACGCGCCCGATCCTGATTTTGGACGAACCGCAGAACATGGAATCGGAAAAGGCCCACGAAGCGCTGCGGACCCTGCACCCGCTCTTCGCCATCCGCTACAGCGCCACCCACCGGACGACCCCCAACCTGGTCTACCGTCTCACCCCGTTCGACGCCTACCGCCTCAACCTGGTCAAGAAGATCCAGGTATTCGGCGTCACCGAGCGCGAGAACTTCAATCAGCCCTTTCTGGCCCTCGAGCAGATCAGCGTGACCGGCGGGCTGAAAGCCAAAGTCCGCACCTACGTGGATGACCACGGCCGCCTGAAAGAAGCCGCCATCGTTCTCAAACACAAAGACGACCTGCACGCCAAAACCAACCGCGACGAGCATGCTGGTTACGTGGTCAGTGAGATCAACGCCGCCGAGAAATTCATCGAATTCGAGAATGGCCTGCGCCTCTGGCTGAATGAGACCATCGGTCCCTCCCGCCCGGAGATTTTCCGTGCCCAGATCAAACAAACCATCCGGCAGCACATGGAGTTGCAGCAGCGCCTGCAGCGCAAGAACGTCAAGGTACTCTCGCTTTTCTTTATTGACCGCGTCGCCAACTACACCGCCCCGGAAGGCCTCATCCGCCGCATCTTTGACGAGGAATTCAACCGCGCCCGCAAACTCTATCCTTTCTACACCGAGCGCAAAGCCGAGCAGGTCCGCAGCGCCTACTTTGCCAAGAAGAAGCCCGCCAAAGGCCAAACCGAAGGCGAAGCAGTGGATACCGAAAGCCGCAACTCAGAGGAGCGCGACGCCGAGAAAGCCGCCTTCGTACTCATCATGCGCGACAAGGAGCGCCTGCTCTCCTTCGACGAGCCGACCTGCTTCATCTTCGCCCATTCCGCCCTCAAGGAAGGCTGGGACAATCCCAACGTCTTCCAGATTTGCACCCTCAACCAGACCGTCTCCGAGATCAAGAAACGCCAGGAGATCGGCCGCGGCCTGCGCCTGGCCGTCAACCAGGACGGTCTGCGCGTCACCGAGGACGATATCAACATCCTGTCCGTGATTGCCAACGAGAGTTACCAATCCTACGCCTCCCGCCTGCAGGAAGAATACGTCGAGGCCAGCCAGGCCCCGCCGCCCAAACCCACCAATGCCGCCCGCGCCAAGGTCTACCGCAACGACCAGATTTTCAAGGAGACCCGGGCCTTCCGCGACTTCTGGGCCAAACTCCAGCGCCACACCTCCTACCGTATCCACGTGGAAACCCCCGCCCTGGTCAAGACGTGCGTCGAGCGCATCAGCAACCGGGCCTTGCCGCAGTCGGTCATCGTGGTGGAAAAGGGAAAGTTTGTCGTCATCGAGTACACCATTGAACTTCTTTCCGTCTCCGCCCGGACCTGCAAACTGCGCCTGTCAACCAAAGATACTCTTGGCAATGAGGATGCCCGCACCCATATCTTCGATGTCAAAGCCGATCTCGCCAAAGATCTGCGCGATGACCGTCTGCGCGGCTACAAGATTGTGCAAATCGTCGAAGACGGCGACAACTCGCACGTCCTCTTCGGCAACAACCATAAACTTTTCACCTACGCCCCGATTGTCTTCCAGAGCGAGCAGGGCCAGAAACCGAGTGAGCGCGCCCAACTGGCCCCGAGCGCCGGTTATCCGGTCTTCAACCTGATCGACCGCGCTGCCAAGGAAACCGGCCTGACGCGTCCCACACTGAACGAAATTTTCCGCCAGATCAGCGACCGCAAGAAAAAGACCATCTTCACCAACCCCGAAGGCTTCGCCAGCCTGTTCATCACCGAGATCAACAACGCCCTGGCCGACCACATCGCCGAGCGCATCGAGTTCGAGGTCACCCCGGCTCCCACCGAATGGGGCTATGACCTCAACGACTTGTTCCCCGCCGAAAAGGAATTTCCCCAGCGCGAACTGATCGAAGCCTCCCCCGCCGGCCTGTACAACAAGATTCAATACGACTCCGATGTTGAGCAGCGGTTTGTCATCCACCGTTTGAACCAGGATGACCAGGTTCTTTTCTACTTCAAATTTCCGCCGGCCTTCAAGATTGACTTCCCGCGCGTTATCGGGAACTATAATCCCGACTGGGGCATTGCCCGATACCGCGACGGCAAAATCCTGCTCGAACTGGTCCGTGAGACGAAGGGGCGGGAAGAACTCCAGGACCTTCAATTCCCACATGAAGCCCGCAAAATCCGCTGCGCCCAGAAGCACTTCAAGAACGTGGGAATTGACTATCGGGTGGTGAGTGATGAGACTGCGGATTGGTGGGAGCATGGTCCAGACCAAATAGGCTTACCTGAAAGCAAACGCAATTCCGGCCCAACTTAGAACAATTAGAGGGTCAAAAATGAAATCGCAAACAATCCTTGTTCCCCGTGATCAGACCCTCGAGAAAATTATAGAGTTCGTGAACATCTTAAGCTCCACTCCGCAAGCTGAAAAATACGTCTTTGATTTCCAAAATCCCGGCTGGGTAACACCATTCGGGATGCTTTTTATCGGTTGCATGATCAATTCATTTATTGAGACGCATCCTGGTGTGGAAATCGAAGCCAAGAACCACGAGAATGGCTATGCCTGGCACATGGGCTTTTTCAAGGCCTGTGGATTTGATATAGGCAGAACACAAGAAGCGGTCGGAAACCTCCAATATCTTCCAATCACGATATTACCTGTCTCAGAATTGCATAGGGAAGCCAAAGAGGAAGTACTCGAAATAGGTCAAGTCGTTGAAAAACGATCAAAGAAATTAGCCCAGGTTCTCACGCAGCAAGAATATGGGGATCTGGTGGATATGTTCACCTACACCATGCGGGAGATGATACGAAATGTAATCGAACACAGTCAATCGGATACTGTTGCCTTTTGTGCGCAGTACATGCCATCCACGAAGCGACCAGAAATTGCCATTTTAGATACAGGAATAGGGATCCGCGCCTCCCTTTCCAACAACCCACATTTGAAATTAAAAGATGATCATGATGCCCTCAATCTTGCCTTGATGCCGGGAATTTCGGGAAAAATGTACAAGGGCAAAAAACGTGACCCCTACGATCCCTGGCAAAACTCCGGGTATGGTTTATATGCTGTCAGTCGATTATGTGGCTTCGGTGGAAAATTTTTAATTTGCAGTGGTGATACAGGGCTCTCATTGAAACCGGAAGGAAAGGAATACCACCTTTTGAAGTTCCAAGGAACCGCCCTGCGGCTGAATTTATGCTCAAAAGATATTAAGCATCTTCAAACTGTATTAAGCAAGATTATGAAAGACGGGGATCTGATGGCCAAAAAGTTCCAAGGTGATGAAAATATTCAAGCTTCTTCTGCGTCGCGAATGCTATCCGGCGAATTTGAAAACCAATCGAATAAGAAGTAAAACCTGCCATAGGCGCTTGCACAAATCATTTGAATATTACACGCTTCCAGAACCGGAGTATGGCGCATGAATGTAATCAAAACACGCAAGTAATCCATTAATTTCCTCGGATTACTCTATGCTTTCAAAACCTGGAAGTCTGGTGCATGCAGCTGATAAAAATCGTTCTGCGTCAGCTGGTTTTCAGGCGAGTGGATTTTTTAGCCTGTACATGATGTAATGATGCGGATTTTCATGAGGTATTCAAAAGTCTCGGTAATTAGTCTTCAGGTTCAGCTAATTCACGCCAGCCATCATCAAACAAATACTGATTGACGCGCAGAGCCGGATTTTGAACACAGTATATTCTGTAATCTTCTTCTGTAGCCCTTTCCACCACATATAACCAATATTGATCACCATCACGGCGTGCATAATCAAACTGTGGTCGCGTCATTCCTGGTGCATTTCGCTCGCCCCATAAGCCGGACAAGGACTTAACTTCAATATAACGTCTGTTTCTACTTTGGTCAACCGATTCTATATCATAACCTTCATGAGTGTGATCCATTTCTTTTGGATCACGATCATGTTTGATTTCATAATCCAGAACTTTCTTTATACCCGCCTTATCTGTCTCTGTCCGATGATGTTGCTTGTCATCGTCATCATCACCTTTATCCCCATTCCCATCTCGCCCTGCAGGAATAACATAGGTGCGAAGCTTGCCACGCGGTCGGTTGGAGGGCGGTCTGTGACCACCATTTCCTCCTTTGGTAGGGTCACCTTGACCGGACCCCCAACCGCCAATTCCTGAAGATGAGGAGGATGAACCACCTTGGGTATTTCCGGACAAAGATTCAGGAGTGCGAGGGGGAATGGCTCCCGATTCTGGGTGGGTGACAGGTGTTCGACCATCGTTACCAAACAGCTTGTTGAGAGTATCAAGAATGCTGGAAGAATCCTGGCCCTCAGTTTGCGCTTTCAGGTCTTCGATCACAAGTCGAAAAGTGTCTTTTGAAATTCCTTTGCTGGTCAGGTAACGCATCTTTTCATCATGGCCCGGCAGTTGAAACAAGAGCATAAAGGCATCAGCCAAGCGTTCAATTTCGATGTAACTGGCTATGGGATCTCCCAAAATGTATGGATTCCCAACCGCGTTGGCAGTGATGTATAAATCGCCCGAACGTAGCACCATGGCGCCCCGGGAACCAGGATCATCCCTGGTTTGCAGATACACAGCACGTTGAACATTCTTGGGGGGCAAATCAAGACTTTGAAGCGACTGCAAAATCTGCAATTCCTCAACGATATAGATGCTAAGACGTTTAAGCCGGCCTAAGATACCATCATAGCGCGAAAACTGCTTATCACGCACTAAACACATGAAATATGGCAAGGTCTGATGATATTTTTCGATTAACTTCTGAGTTTGATTAGCAATCTTGTTCGATTGGATCAGTTCAGTATGTACCTTTCCAGACAAATTGGGTACCCCCAACCAGTCGCGTAAACTACCCCAGCCATCATCAATTTTTAAAAACCACAGATCTTGTTCCCAATCTGCGCTTAAAAATGAGTCGTCAGGATAAACCAGCAGGGTATCATTCACAGCAATATAACCTGGTTGGTTATTGCGAAATGCGAACACCGGCAAACCAGATGGCAACTCCGGCCGATTTTCCTCCCCTAAACGCGCCAATATATTTTGGAGTGCCTGACCAATCCAGTTAAATACAGCCCGGATGGCCTCTTGCCATTTCTTAAGTGCATCACCATCAAGACCCGGTGGGTACAAGGGGTAGATCTCGGGCAAGCGCTGCAAGAGGTCTAAATAATCGCTAAATGTGTATTCTGCACGCAAGATATCGTTGCGGATGGCTCGATAACTTTCCTGTTGTAATAATCCTGGCAACGAAGGCACCATGCGCTTAACTTCTGGGCGAACATCTTCACCCAGGTTCCAAATATCTTGGGCGCAGAATAAGCGCTCCTTGAGTTTTCCTCCCACCTCTGCTGGCAACCATTCAATTTTTGAGAGGCAATAACCCATGTAGGATGGAATCGTCTCATCCGGACATCCTGTTGTTACGTAATAGCACCGAAATTTGGTTGATAGATGATCGCGATATCTTTCCCAGTTCCCGCCAAGGATCTGGAACAACCGAGTGCATTTATCGGGATCAGATTGCTCAATAATGTCTTCAAAATGATCTAGCCGTTCGTTTCTGTTCATTTGGCGGCTGTAACCATGGTTTTTTTGCGGATTGGTACACTTGAAAGCACTTCGATATTCTTTGCAATACTGCTCCCAGTATGCTTGGTTGCTAAAGGGGTGTTGCATCCGACCATTAAGATCACATGTGTAGGTCACATCTATAATCCTGGGAATATAATCCACTCCCAGCCAATAAAAGAAGTTATACCAACCAGCCTTGATCTCAGGATTCTCTAGTTCTTCGATTTCGTCTATCGGGCCAAAGAAATTGATATCTTCGATGCCGTCAAAAATAAATTCCAGATCGTCGCTTTTTGTCCAGAATTGCGAGAAGTACGCCTCGCCGGCGGCTTTCCAGATGCGTGATGTTGAATCTCCTACACAGAAAACCGGTACAGGTACTTTGCGAAGGTCGTTAGCAATATCTGAGGTGCTGCCTTCGCGCTCATAATAAGATTTCAGGAAATCATAGGCATCAAAAATGGATTGGGGGTATTTCTCAAGCAGTTTCAAGAAACTCTTTTCATCTCTTAATTTTGGAAGAATGGCGCGCCGAATGATATCCCTGGCCACATAAGGGCTTACTTTCAAAGCGGTTAAAAAGTTTGCTATAATGCCATCGTAGGAAAGATCATCCCCATAAATTTTTCTTGGGATAATACTGAACGCAAAACCTGGTGGGACTTTTGGCGCTTTTTCCTGTCGTAAATTGGCTTGGAAGATAAGAGTCTTTGATGGTATTTTCCACCCATCCTGAGTAGGGACAATTGGGCATTTTGCCAATTCATCAGCAAATGATTGTCTTTCCCAAGATACTATGTTATCCCACCAACCCGCCAGAAAGCGCACAAAAGCCCCTTGATCCTGAATATGTGATGGAGCACCTGATTGTAAGATATGGACAACATCATCTTGGCTTAATATCTGTGCTCCTAGGTTGGAAAGAAATCCCAACCCCTTCTCAACTCTTTCTGCTTCTCGCTGTTCAACATCAATCAGTGGGTAAGCCCATTTCTCATCTCCCCGCAGGTAGTTGGGCGGGAAGAATTGGCGAAATTGTTCCATATCAACTTCTTTTGGCGTAAAGCGTATCTCAGATGGGGTTTTATAATGACCGCCATCCAACGGCACAAAAGCACTATCACTGAGAGCCAGTAAATATTGCTCATAAAAATAGCGCGTAAACTTACGGTTGGGCTCACCTTCTGACAGAGATAAAATGTCTACAATTGCAGGATCTTTTGGAAATTCCCTCTTTAAGACATCGATGCCATCACTGGCAATATACAGGGCAATTTCTTCGACCAGATGATCGTTGAGGGCACAGCGATCGATTTCCTTTCGGGCTGACCCAAGATAAAAATCGGCATTAATCAAGAACTTTAATCCGCTAAACTCTTCGGTTGGGAAATACACATGAAAAGGACGAGACTGATTTTCAATCAATAGCTCCCTTCCATTTTTTGATAATGGGAAGGCGGCTGAATATTTCACTGCATGAACATCTTCCCACGCTTCACCTAAACCTTCAATAAGCGAATGATCTCTAATAGGTAATTCTTTGGGTTCTAGCACCAACCACCGTGAATGAATTTTTGGTTCCCCGCTCTCATCAGTCCATAAATCTATGTCTCTACAATTCCTTTGTTTCAAGGATGGGTTTTGCCTTCGCCAAAAAGAGTAGTTTTTGCCTGTAGGTAGGAATATTTCAAGCTGATCAATGGCCTCTAAGAAGAGCAAAATTTGAGGGGTTATGATTTCATGAATCTTATCTTGAACCTTGTTGACTAACTCGTTTTCTTTCAGCGGTAACCGAATAACAGTGGTAAAGTCTTTGTCGAAGAAATCTTCAACAATTTCTCTTTCTTCTGGAGATAACCAACTTAATCGTCGTATAAATGGCGCACGTAATATCGGTAATGGCACATTCGTTGTGTTTTTCGTGATCTTGTTTACTCTTGTAGCAAGTTCCTGCTGGTTAAACCCGAATGCAAAATGATTTGAGTAGATTTCTGGACAATCAGTGATCTCTAAGACAGATTTGAATCCAATTCCTTTATGGCCAATTTGTTTACTCGCTCTCTTGGTTGACACATGTAAACGGCAAAGAGCACGGATATTGTTTTCGGAAAATGGCAATCCATCATTACCTACTAACAGTGATTGAGATGTTAGTTGTAAGCGAACACGGTTGTTAATCTCAGGTGGCTTATCGCGTAGGGAAATATGATTTTGTTCGAACCAATCCAAAATCGTATCGTGGGCGTTTTGAAGTAATTCGAACAAGTAACGCCCTGTATATTCTCTTCGAACCGAATCCTCGGCCTTAGCAAGATCTTCCCAATCCGCTAATTGTGACTGCCACAGATTTCCAACTCTTCTGAGACGTTCAAGTGGTTCATCACAGATACGAGAAATCAGCAGGTCCCCTTCTTGAAAGATTTCATCTAGGTTGGATTTGCCCATTTTATGATCCCTCAGTTAAAGTATACCCTTTTTCAAAATTATTAGTGCCATAACCTTGCTTGATGCAAAAATGCCCCCTTTTCCTGATGTTTCTGTGACCGACAAGGGATTTGAATCCTGAACCGGATTAAGAGAAATTTACTCTGTAGTTGAGCTAGTCAGACGTGCGTGCAGTTTAATACCGCAAAGAGGAATAGTTTCAATTATTCTTCTCATCTTCTTTGTGATCGATTACCACCTGCCATCAATATAGGTCTGAGCCGTTCCCTTGAGGGCGTTAATTCCTTGAAACGGTAATATTCCCGTTGTCATCGACGACAAATCCGCAGATACTATCACAGACACCACCCGCCTCGCTGGATCCACGGCAATCACCGTCACCGCCACCCTGATGTGCCGTCTTTGTAAGAACGCCGAATTCAACGAAGCGTAGTTCTGCGCCGTGGCGTACACGTCTGGCGGGAAGCGAATCTTGCCGGTTTCGCGGCAGGAGGTCACGCTAATGCGGGAGACGGCACAAGGGATGGGAATGGTTCGTCGGATAGTAGAATAGTTGGAAAGTCGGTCGGCTGGGTGGCTGCCGGAAGAATCAAAAAGCCCGGACGCTTAGTATCCGGGCGGCAGGAGAGAGAAATTCGCTCAGGGCTTGTACAGTTCCAGGCCGGGGATGTAGTTGAAATCCTTGACATTGAAGGTGTAAAGAGGAAGCCCCTGGCAGATGGCTGTAGCAGCAATCAACGCATCGGGAACACTGAGCCGATGGCTGAGAACGTATTTTTCGATGAGCGAGAGGAATAACTGCGAGGATTCGGCATCCAACGGAACCTGTTTTAGCAAGGCCAAATGATTTCGTATTTTGCCGAGTTCCCGCTTATCGCGGGCGCCAAAGTACAGTTCTCCAACCGTCACAATGCTGACGGCCAGATCGGAAACGCCGATGGATTTGATGAACGCTTTAACGTCAGCGTTGTCCTTGTAGAACTCAATCAGGATGTTGGTATCGCACAGGATCATGAGCGCTCCGGCCAGGCTTTCTGTCGTATGGAGTCTAGCGATATATCTCGTCCGGCCCATAACCCGGCCAGAGCAAAGAAATCGGATTCTTTTGCCTGCTTACTCTTCTTGGCGGTAAACACATTGGAGCTTTTGACCGCTTCGACAAAATCGAGCGTCTGCAAAAAATCCACCAGCGCCTGTGCTTTTTGCAGATCTTTCACTTGAATGATGATCTGTTCCATTGCATACACCTCATTCTGAAATCATTATACCGTATTTCATTTGTAAGAAACCATGAACCAGGAAGAGTATCTCCCCATTTCCATGCTCAACCAGTTGGAATATTGCGAGCGGCGGTTCTATCTCATGCACGTGCTGGGCGAGATGGAAGTGAACGTTCATGTGCTGGAAGGGACGCTCCGCCATGCCCAGACGCATGATGCCGGCAAGGAACGCGAAGGGGAGACGATCATGCACCGGTGGGTGTACGTCTGGTCGGATGCGCTGGCCGGATTATCCCTCATGCTCTTTTTCCCATCCTGGGAGATGCTGGCATCCATAGTGGCGGGCATCCTGATCTGGTCGGTGGCACTGCTTATTTTGCGCTACGGCCGATCTGCCGGGCTGCGTCTGTGGACGGTGGCCTCCACTCGCGCTGCTGGAACACAGGCAGCCGGCATCGGAGCTTATGCGTTGGCCGCGCTGATCTTCGGCGCGATGGGATGTTTCTAACAAGGAGGTGCAAATGAGCATTCGACTGTTGACTTCTTCCTGGGGACGCTCCTGGGGCGCAATGTTCCAGCGCCGTCTCACCCAACCGGTGGTGTTCGGCTATCCATTTGCCGCCACCAGGTTGTTTCACACCTTTTTTTGCCCGCCGCTGAGAATTGCCGCTTATGGCATAAATGCCAGGTCTGGCATGAATGCCACAGGCGAGGGCGGCCTGAAAAAGGTCTTTGATCGGGTCGTTCCCCCCTGGCGGTTTGTCCGCATTCCAAAAGCCCTCTTTGTCGTCGAGGCCAATCCGGGCGATGAACTGCCCGAGGATGCCGTCAAATTGCTATGCGCAGCACCCTTCGATGAACTCAGGGCAGCGCCTACTCGGTACGAAACCGGCCAAATGCCGGCTGCAGGCGGCGGATGGGAAGCGAGCGTTTCGCTGAATAGCCTGCTCTTTGCCTTGTTTGCCCAGGCGGTGGCCGACATGCGCCGGGTGCACGAGGCGCATCAAAAGAGATGCGTTGTGGAGCCGGATGCGATGAGAGAGCAATTTCCGGTCTGGCTGCGCGGCAGGATCGCAAGTTCAGCCGGCTTTCTCATGGACTTTGCCGGCGTCTACGACATCCCGCGCCCGGCCTTCTCGCTTGCCCGTCAGGTCTTGCATACGGAAACCCCTTTTATGGATGAAATCCTGGCAGCGGGGATCGCCGGCGTTCCCTGGCAAAAGGACTTCGCCAACGAATGTTTGCGCTGCGGCAAGCCCGCCTCCTGGCGCCCGGCGCTCTCAGCGCCGGGCGGGATGCCTGTCGAAACCGCCTGGCGCTATCTGCGCCCGGAGAACACCGTCCCGCTTTGCAACAAGTGTGCTGCCCGCCTCGACTGGAACAAGAGCGAGTCCGTGCGCATGGATGCCGCCTGGGGGCTGTGGGGGTTGCGTTTCGAGGCGCTCTGGCAATGGCACCGGGCGTGGCATGAGAATAAACTACCGCCATGGGATCGCTGCGAACATCCACTCTGGCCGCATGAATTTGGCGGCGATGCCTGGGCAAAGGGCAGTGGAGCGATGAAGGACGCCGCCCCACGCCCGCCGAAAGGCGTGCGCCGCCTCAAGCGCCACCAGGATGCGCTCGCGCGCATCCTGAGTACCACCCCCGAAGCAACAAGGACATCAACCAAACACCCCCAGTCGTTTCGTGGTTTAATTCCAGTGTCTTCTGAAAAACTATTGCTGGAGTAAAACATGACCCTTCTAGCTTTCATCGCCGCTCTCAGCCTGGGCGTCCTGGCATTTGAACTAGCCTCGGCGCTGCAAACCGCCCTGGGCACATTCGGCAGTCACAACCGCCTCACAGGCGCGCGCGCAGAGAACATAAACCAGCCTGCAATACGTCGCCGTTCCACCTGGGAAGGGCTGCTGCTGGCGGTTTTTCCGGCCCGCTTCGATGTCTCCCAGGCGAAGGATGCCGCAAAAGTGACCAGCCTGCTGAGGCGGGCAGGATACCCGTATGACACGCCGGGCGAGTTCTACGCGGTGGCCATGCGGACGTTCAGCATCTACCTGGTCATTGGCGGCCTGCTGGCGGGTGCGGTGGTGTTCCTGAAAATGCCGCTGGCTGCGCCCGCGCTGGTTTTGATCTTCGTCTTCCTGGGCTTGCGCCGTCCCTACGTCCGCCTGAGAATGCTGGCGAAAAAGAGGTCCGAAGCCATGCGCGGCAACATGCTGATCGGCCTGGCAACGCTGAATTCGCTGCTGTCCGCGGGTATGGGCGCGCAAGAAGCCCTGCGGCGCACGGCGGACATTGACGGGCCGTTCTGCAACCTGATGGGGCTGCTGGTGGCGCGCATGGAGATCGAAGATTTCGGCAAAGCCATCGAGGTTGTGCGGGCACATTTGCCCGACCCGTCCGACATCGAAAGCGAACTATTCCTGCGGGACATCGAGGATTTCTTCGTCCGCAATCGTCCTCTGCTGTCCGGCGTCCATGCGCTGCAAGATGCTATGCACCGCAGCGTTCTGGAAGCCACCGAAGCCCGCGCCGCCCTGGTGCGGCAGCGCAGCGGTTTGTTCGGCATCCTGGCTGTCCTGGGACTGATCTTTTCGATGCTCTCTCCGTTTTGGTAGGCCGAAGGCCACCCTGCCGTCTCGCACCGGCGTCCACAGGATCGCTTCGCTGATGCCGCCGTTGTTCGCGGCACGAACGGTGCGGGTAAGTCCTTCAGTGTGTCTTGGGGGACACCGCCAGGATACCCCCCTACAAAACGCTGTATGATTCCTGGCATAAATGCCATTCATGGCAACTATCCTTTTCACACTTTTTTTCAGGAGGTAAACCATGTCAAAATTCATTTCTTTCGTCCGCGATGATAGCGGCCAGGACTTTGCAGAATACGCGCTGCTCCTGGGGCGGTCGGGGTGGTCGCAATCGCGGTGATCGCCAGCTACAAGACAGAACTACAGGCCGCGTTCCAGGCCGGGATCGCTGCCCTGAGAGCCGCCCGCTAGAACACCATGAATGGCATCAATGCCATGAACCGCAAACGCTCACACCTGTACCTGCCGAAGGCCTACCGGCACAAGCCTGCCCCAGGCAGTCCGGGGTGCAGGCAGCCAGGCCAAGCAATGGCCGAGTTCGCCCTGGTCATGCCGCTCCTTGTGGCACTGCTGTTCGGCTTGGTCATGGCCGGTTTCTACGCCTACCGCGCCGCCTCTGCCGATTGGGGCGTATTCATCACCGGCGTAGCCAGCGGCTCATACCGAGTAGGTGCTGCGCATAACAACCCGGCCACTGAGCAAGCCCGCGCTTCGGTCGTCTGGCCGGACATTCGCTCGCGCATTGCAGCGGGACAGGCCGCTCCGCGCCAGGTGCGCTCGCAGATCACCATCGAGGACTCACGCCCCTGGATCCTCGGTATCAACCTGGTCGAAGCGCATCGCGGCTCGGCCTTTTTCCGGCTGTGGCGTTTCTATCCTGGGCCGCCCCCTCCAGGAGGTTTTGAATGACGTCAAAGGTTTTTCGCACCCTGGCCTGCCGCCTCGCACTGGCGAGACGCCGTTGCTCGCGGCACGAACGACGGCCGCCAGGGCAGGCAGCGCAGGCAGGCCAGGCATTGGCCGAATTTGCGTTGTTCTCAACGCTGGCGATCATCATGGCTTTTGGGCTGCTGTCCTGGATTCCGTTCCACCGAGCCAGGACAGCAGCCACGTCTGCCGCGTATGGCTGTGCGCAATTCCTTTCGCAGTCGCCCGATCCCCACCGAGCGGCCAGGAACGCCTATCTAATAGCGCAGCAAACGCTGAACGCTGACTGGACCGCCACGCTGGGCGTGCAGTATCGCGTCCGCGTCGCGCCGCCCAGCGGAACTGGTGAGCCTGGCGCGTGTTTGGTCGCGTACAACGTCCCAGTGTTCTTCAACGGACTACTGGGATTGGACAATCCGGGCTGGTCTGAGCAGTGGTTCGTCTCACGCTCGGAGACATGGAAGGCAAAATGGCGCTGACCCTTCGACGTGGCTCCCTGGCCTGGCCGCCACACCGTCCCGGTGTCCTTGCGGGAGGGCAGGCAGGGCAAAAAAAGGACCGCGAAAGCGGCCTGCCTGCGCAGGCAGGCCAGGCGGCTGTCCTGTTCGCAATTCTTCTGTCGCTCATGGCTCTCTTTACGCTCGGTCTCCTGGAGTACATGACCACCAACGCCCAGGTGCAGGAGGCGGTTGCCATCGCTGACCTGGCCGCCCACGCCGGGGCGCAGGAGATCGCCGTGCGGCCAAGCGGCGAAATATACTCGACCGGGGAGGGGGCCGCGATTGCAGAAAGATAT
>JBDRTP010000025.1:0-4071 GCA_043823965.1 Chloroflexota bacterium | reverse complement strand
AGTGCGACATCTTCTGCCGCGCCTCCCGGTCGGTCAGTCCTTCCGCCATTAAGTCCGCGTGCAGGTTCTGCAGGCAGTTCGCCCGCAGCCGGTGCGCCCAGCTGATGGTGATCCCCAGCTCACACGCCGCCTTACACACCGTCTGGTAGAAGGCCTGCTTGCACGAGCGGCTGGGGTCGGACGAGGGTCTTCCCCCATGTTACAACATGAGCACCGGAAAAGTGCTCGTGGTTATTCCTCCCTGCGTCAAGCCGGATGAAGCCTTAGGCCTCATTCAGAGTGAACTTGATAAGTGAACAGAAACGCATGATGGTGCCCTCACCCCCAGACTCCCTGGGGTAACCAGCAGGACCGCAAGATTGTTTTCCGAACGCCTCTCGTATCCAACGATGCGAGAGGCGTTTGCGTTTAATGCAATTTACCGTACGCGAAAATGTTTTCGAGGAGTTCGATATGCACCGACAGATCAAAAGAAAAGCAACATCACCGCTGGGCACTTGGTTGTTGGAATTTGTTCAAAAGAACCAATTTACCTTGACAGAACTATCCCGCCTGGCCGGTTTATCCGATAGCACACTGCGCAACCTGATCTATTATCCCGACCGGCTTCCGTCACTCGAAACCTGCGTACGACTGGCAAAGGCTACCGGACAATCCGTAAGCACCTTCTTACAGCTCGCTGGTCTTTCCGAATCGCCCGGCATCAACGAACTCAATCCCGACCGGGCCGAATTACTCAGATTATTCGACCAGCTCTCCCCTTCGTTGCAACGCATGCTGGTCATGATTGCAGAGTCGCTGCAAAAATTCAACCCGCAAAATCTGCCAAACAAGCCAGAGTAACGGTTGTTGAAATTGTCGCTCGCATATATACGCTAAACCCGACAAATA
The DNA here is from genome assembly GCA_043823965.1 of Chloroflexota bacterium. GTDB lineage: Bacteria > Chloroflexota > Anaerolineae > Anaerolineales > Villigracilaceae > CG2-30-58-95. Next base: position 3,180 of record JBDRTP010000025.1, on the reverse strand, counting down.
AGAAACGGTGAAAGTGAACGAAGAACCGCTTTGGACATCCGAAGACGTGGCTCGCTTTTTGAGAATAAAGCCTGCGACAGTGCGGAACTGGGCCGGTCGAGGCATCCTGCCAGGTTTCAAATTCAGAGAGACAACGCGGGCTGACTGGCGTTTTGTGCCGGCCAGAATCCGCGAGTTCCTGGAAAAAACAATTCAACGACAATGTCACTTCGAAGGAGTAAGCCATGACCATCGTCATCACAATTGCCAACCAAAAAGGCAGGGTGGGTAAAACCACGACTGCCGTTTCCCTTGCACATGGCCTGGCCCTGCGAGGCAAGGAAGTGCTGCTGATCGACCTGGATCCCCAGGGGCAATGCGCTACTGCGCTCGGTCTGAGGCCTGAGCCTGGAACATTTTACCTGCTTGTTGCCCCGCGGCAGGATGGGACAATCGAAACAGCCCGGCAGTGGGTGCGTAACACCGGGCGCAAGAACTTGTGGCTGATTCCTGGCGACACGACCACCAGCGCCGCCCAGACTGTCATCAATGCCGAAGGCCGACCACTGTCCTGCGTGCGGGAGGTTTTGAAGCCGTTTACCCGTGAGGGTCTGGACTACATCTTGTTTGACACCGCGCCGAGCGTGGGAGGTGTACAGGAACGGGCAGTTTGGGCGGCTGACTTGGTAATCATCCCTTCGGCGACCGAATTTCTGGCAGCGGACGGTCTGAGCCAGATGGTTCAAACATTGACTGTTCTGCAAAAGGAAAAATCCTGGCGCGGCGCGCTGCTGGGTGTTCTTCCCACCTTCTATGACGAGCAGACCCGCGAAAGCAAAGCCAATATCGAGTCGCTTCGGGGAACATTCAGCGACCGCCTCCTCGCCCCTATTCACCGGGCGACCGTACTGCGCGAATGTGCGTCGGAGGCCTTGACGATATTCGAGAAAGACCAGGCAAGCCGTTCTGCCAGGGAGTACGCCAGCCTGGTGGATGTTGTTCTCAAGTTTTAGAAGAAGGGAAAAAAGTATGCCTCGCCGCGATCCATTCGACCGTCTCAAAGGTGTTCATATTGCCCCTTCCTCGAGCGACCAAGCCGGACAGCCGGACCAGCCACGGCCCGCCAGCGTGTTGGACGACCTGCGCGTGGCGGAAAGGAAAAAGCGCGGGCGACAGTACGAGAGGTCTAATCCCACCGTTAGTTTTCGAGGCATCCCCACCGACATAAACGAACAGATTGTGGCTTTGGCCGAAGAGCAACGCGTGATGGCTGGTGAAATAGTTGATATCCTCCTGGACTTCGGTTTGACGTGTGTTGAACGTGGGACGCTTCCCTTGGAGCCGCGTCCAAAAGCCACGCGAATGACATTGTTCCCGCTGTCCAATAGTTGGCAAAGGCGGCAAGGATGGAGTGAGGGAAACTTGAATCCTGTTCCCCAACCCATTCCGACTCGCAAAACCCGCAAGGAACAAAAAATTTTCGCACCTTGGAAATCGGTCGTATCGTATCGAGGGGTCGGAAAAGAAACGGCTGACGCGCTTCGCCGCTTGGCGGATAAAAAACACGTGCCGGTTGGCGAGGTGGCAACTGTGCTGTTAAAGCATGGCCTGGAGGCTTACAAGGCTGGCCGAATTCGGTTCAACCCCCAGCCTCTAACGGCCCGCCAAACGCTCGTAGGGTGGTCAGAATGAGCGCCGTCAAAAAACATTTCGCGGTTTTCTCGGAAATTCCAAATCTCGTTTTTGACGAGAAGAAGAACGTAAGCGGCATTGTTTACGTGCCGCTTACTGCACGTTTACGTGCCGCTTACAGTGCCGCTTACGTTGCCGCTTACGTAGTCTCGCCAGGAGAACCTACAAGCTGCCTTTCTTCTCGTGGACGATATTGGGTTCGTTTTCAAAAAGTCGCTCGCCCCGAGCCTTCCTGTGAGTTTTTTAGAAAATCATCATAGAAATTATTTTCGTTCTTTCTAACCGTTCAGTTTCTCGCAAAGGACTCACAATGGATACTGACCAAGCCTGGCAATCCGCTCTCGGACAACTCCAAATGGAGATGCCTAAAGCCTCGTTTGACACCTGGGTGCGCGACACGACTCTGGTGGCCTACGAGGACGGCCTGTTCACCATCGGCGTGCGCAACGCCTACGCCCGCGAATGGTTGGAAAGCCGACTGTCCAGCACGGTAACTCGATTGCTCACAGGCATCATGAATCGCGACGCGGATGTGCGGTTCGTGGTCGCAGATAGGGATTCGCCAGAGAGCAGAGATGACGAGCCGGAAGATGCAGAGAATATAGTCGAGATCCGCACAGAGGAATACGACTCGGCCTATGAGCAGACCGTCCGCCCGGATCGGGCCGTCTATCTACCTGGCTACTTCCGCCGCCATCTGCGCGCCCTTGGCCCAGCCTGCTCGATGACATCTATCGTGGCAGCCACATCGCCCAGGCGCTGGCAGGTGTCGTAGGCCTTTTCCCAATCCCCGCGATCTTTGTAAACAGCAACGAGCTGGCGCAAGATTCTCGTCATGCTGCCGGGTTGTTCTCGTTCCAGGCGCGCACGCAGGTAATCCTGGAACAAGCTGTGATAACGCAGCCAGACTGCGTCCTCGCCCACCGGTAGAACAAACAAGTTGCGTTGCAGGACTATCTCCAGCAATCCGTTCCAATCCACATCGTGTGAATAAACGGTTGGCCGCAGGACCGTCTCGCAAAGGCTGGCGTCGAATTCATCCAAAGGAGAAGAGTAGAGATAAAATTTCTGAATATCCTGAGGTTGTTCGTTCAGTAAAAGTCCCCAGTAGTCAGCCAGGGCCATCCCGGTTGATTGGGCGCCCTGTGCGTAGCACCTACTCGGCAGGATGGCGCTCCTCTCTGGGCCAGGTGACGAGGGAGGCAGCAATATGCCGGTAATCCAGCCTTCCGTCTGCTCGAACAACCTCCTTGCCTGGTCGTTTGAAAGGTAATGCTGCTGTTTTTGCGCCAGGGATTGGATTTCGGAGGAGGTAAAAGCCAGGTCAGCGGTGCCAATGCCACCAGCCTGGGCGCGGGCGAGGAGCAGTTCCAGGCCTGGGATGTCAGGCTTCTGGCGTGTCAGGATAATCAGGTGGCAGTTCTCATCTACCCGGCTCACGAACCGGCTGATGAATGCGTTGATCGCCTGGTTTCCCCCGAGGACGTGAAAATCGTCCAGCACGATCAC
>JBDRTP010000024.1:0-4957 GCA_043823965.1 Chloroflexota bacterium | reverse complement strand
TTCTTGCGCGGGATGCCCTTCGAGCCGCCGCGCGCCGGAATGATGGCGAGAACTTCAGGTTTGGTCATCCTGTACCTTCATTTGGATAGATCCCTCGACCAGAGTAAGCAGGTATTCACCCGTACGCCTACCCGCGCTGCCGTCGGTCAACGTACACTCATCCTGGATGAATTTGCGGCGCTTGTCGCTATCCGCGGTTGGATTCTTGAGATAGAAGTTGACATGCTGGCGCACTTCTTCCTGATTGCCAGCCACCCGCCCAGCCCCGGACTGGCGGAAACGCAGGTGCGTGGGCCACTCGCCAATGGCGGTCAGTGGCAGGGAATAGACGTCTTTCATGTTCCAGCCACCGGGTGTATCAATGGTCACACTGATGATGGGACGGTCGTGGATGGCAGTCTCGACGACCATGGTCGAATAGACGGTCAGGAACACGTCAGACCAGGCCATCATGGAGGCTTTTTCGGGCATGTCTTCGCCGGAGTAGTGCGCCAGCCCGGCGCCCAGGGAGACCGGCCATACCATGTGGACGTGCGGCATGTCCTTGATGAATTCGCGCACACGATTGGCCTCGCCTTCGAAGCGCGAACCCTTGATGAAATGGTTGGGATGCAGGCGGATGAGCAACTGGCAGGGTTCGACCAATTTATCCTGGTTGACCAGTTCCACGATGGCAGCGATGTTGGGGAAATTCGGGTGGAAGGTCTCGAAACTACAGGCGTAGGCAAGCAATTTGCGCTGCGGATCGAGGCCATGCTGGCGGAAATACTCTTCGTGCGGGATGAGCCAGCGGCGGTTGAAGTAGCCGTCATAGGATGGGATGCCGGCGATGTGGACTCGTTCCGGGTCCCAGTCCGCGCCGAGTATAAGTTCTTCTTTCTGAATTTCAGACCAACAAGTGATGTAATCTACCGGCGCGCCGCTCAGGCCGTAGGAGGAGGGATTGTCCCAGCCGACGATCACCGCAGCGGTGCGAATCCTACGCGCGGCGGCCTCACGCAAGAGATAACGGTCCATCCGCCAGCCGGGAGTCCTGGAAACCACCAAATCGGGCTGGTATTTCTCGAACAGGTCGGCGTAGATGTTCGGAGTATAGCGCTGCTGGACACGGACGACGAACCGGCGCAGGGAACGCGAGCGGTGCATCATCCAGATCGTCGCCCGCAGGAAGGGGAGGGCAAACCGTCCGCGGCCGGTGAAACCTGCGGCCAGAAGATGGTAATTGCCATCCATCGCAGTCACATTGATGCGGCTGGAGCCGCCCACCCAGCGAAGCATTTGCAGGGAACGCTGTAGGAAGGGGTTGACCGTTTGAAAATAACGCTCGCACTCATTCAGACGCAGGCCTTCGAAGGTGAGGCCGGTCTGTTGGAAACGTTCTTCGATGGCCGGGCGTGCTTCGTCATCAGTGAAAAAGACGACTTCCACTCCAGCCTTCAAAAGGGTGGGGATGGCATCGGACTGGAGGAAATAAATCAGGGCCAATCCATGGTCGGCGATGATGAAGATGCGTTTTGGCATGACTATCCTTGCATGAGCCAGGCACGTTTTGGGAAAAAACCGGAAAGAATACGCCGCCGGAGCATCCCGGCACGACGCTTCAGCCCGACCCATTTCTCCGAGCGGACCGCCGACAGGTGCGTCTGCGCGACGGGGCGGCAGAGAGCGGTCAGGTAGAGAGGAATGAGCGCCGAGTTGGGGCGTCCATGCTGTTCGAACTTGACAATGGAGAAACCACTTTTCCGCAGGACTGCGCGCAAAGTGTGGGGACTGAATGCCAGCAGATGCGCCACTTCGAACGAATCATGGGCATACAAATTTGGCACTTCGAGCAGGAGCCAGCCATCCGGCGTCAGAAGTGTTTCGCGCAGATGGACGAGGTAGCCAACCGGGTCCGGTAAGTGCTCAAGAACATGGGACATGCTGATCAGGTCAAAGCGTCCTTCACCTGCTTTTGCCAGTTTCTCCAACGAGGCATAGACGGCCAGCCCTTCTTTTCGGGCCTGGATGCGGTGCGCCTCGCCCGGCTCAATGCCGACCGGCTGGCAATGGTACGTTTCCGCAAAACGCTGCAACAGGATGCCCAGAGAACAGCCAATATCGAGATGACGGGCAACTTTTTCCACAAGCGGTCGTGCAAACGTAAAAAGTGATTCGGCGCGGGCGCGCTGGACGGTCACGTTGCGGGCGGTTGGGTCGGTACTGCCTTCGTAGAGCAGGCGATATTCTTCCGCATAAAAGGCGGCTGACTCGGCCTCCGTCATACGCGAGGATTGGTAAACCAGCCCGCACTCCTGGCAGAGGCGATTGGTCACAACCTGGCCGCGGAACTCGCGCCGGTCGAAGAACTGGCTGCGGTCACTGCCGCATAACGGACAATTAAGGACATCTTCAGGCATGATCTAGTCCACGTTGAAGAAATACAGGCGAAAAATCCGGTTGTTAAGCCACAGAAGCGGCCGCCGGATGACCGGTAGCCACAGTAACCGCCGCAGCAGGGATTTGCGTTTCGCTGTGAAAGCAGTTTGGGTGGCGCCAGACAGGCGGTTGCCCATGTGCCAGACCAGCGGCTGATCGGTAGTCAAACGCAGAAGTCCCATCCCGTTAATCGCTACATCCAGAGCGCGCTCGCCGCGCATTGGCTGTTCAGAGGGCAGCGGGATGATCTTCTTCAGCAGTTCGCTGCGCGCCACAAACTGGAAATGGGTCGCGCCAATGAAAGCAGTCTTGCCATTCAAGGACAGGCGGTAGTCCACACCGCCGGGATGGTCCTGGCGAGCCGGCTCTTCCTCTTGGCCGATGCTCTGTACGTGTTCCCAGTACGTCTCCCAATCCAGGAAACAGCTCTCTTCCAGCACGCCCGGAGCCTGTTTCCGTGCCCAGTCCAACGTAGCAGAGGAGTACTCCATTGGCGTTCGCAGCGGACGGGCGGTCACCATGCCGACATTGGGAAAGGCTTCGAACAATTCCAGCGAGGCCTTCAACCAGCCAGGGCGGAAGCCGATGTCACCGTCCGAGAAGGCCACGTACTGGCCCTGCGCCGCGCCGAACATGAAATTCCAGGCCCCGATCTTGCCGATGTTCTTATCCGAGAGCACCAGATACTGGATGATGCCCTGTTCGTAGGTCTCTTGCAGGTACTGGCGCACCTGGCGGCAGGAATGGTTATCGAACACCATCAGATCGTGCGGTTCGGGCGTATTTGCATGGATACTGGTAATACAAGCCTTTAGCACATCCAGGCTCTGCTCATAGAATCCGCTCAGGAATGGGATGCAGTTGACCACCGCCAGCGTGACTTCGGCGGGCTGGGCCACTTTCTCGACGAAACGAGCCGGGTTCTGTCCTACGCGCATAATTATTTCCTCGGTTTGACGGATAACGGTCGCTGCATCTGTTGGAGACGCAGGGACAGCTCCCAGCCCCAGCCTTTTCCTTCGTCGTTGAGCAGCATCCGCTCCAGCCGCCGCAAAGCGCGCACCACCCGCACCTCGGGCCGGCGGATGCGTCCCCGAACCAGCTCACGGTTGGTATCCAGAATGTTGTAGACGCGCTTGCGCCCGCCCGCTTTCGCCAGATTCGACCTGGCCACCTCCGATCCATACGGCGGCTTTCCGCCGGGCAGGTGGCTATAATCATGGTTCTGGTGGACAACGAGCACATCTCGCGAGGCGTCTATCGCCATGCCAAAAGTCGTGCGGGCGTGATAGACCATCCAGTTATCCCAGGCCGGGCGGCCGATGGTGAAATCAGGCACCTGGGTGTAGAGATGGCGCGGGAAGACGAAATAGTCAATGCCCCACGGCGAGTAGAATTTGCCGCGCTGCGCCACATCCAGGCGTAGACGGGACTCCCACTCGCGGCTGAACTCGAGCGGCCCGGTCAGGTCCAGGTCCCAGCGCTGGCCGACCAGCAGGAAGTCCTGCGCCTGCTCCGAAACCTGGCGCGCGGCGCGGAGGAGGTCGGACATCAGGATCATGTCGGCGTTGGCGTAGCACAACAGCGGGCTGTCACTGTGGGCATGGCCGATTTCCATCACGGACTTGACGATCGGGATGCCTTTTTCGTCGCGCGCCACGTTTGGCACATTCCTGACGTCAAACTCTTTGGCGGCTTCGGGGATACCGGGTTCATCACCAATCAGAATCACATCCACATCCTCCAACTGCATCCATGACTGGACGGCGTTGCGCTGGATGATGTTGACGTGCGGGTTGGTGAACGGCTTGGGGGCCGTGAAGATGGTTAGAAAAGCCATGAGTAATCTCTTTCGCCACAGATAAACACGGATTTATTGATTAGGCGGCGTTCTCTTACACCGCCGGATGAGCAACCTGGCCCTTTCGAGCAAGCCGTCGTGGTTGGCAGCGATGTCGGCGATAAAGTAGGTGGGTTGGTTGGAGTCGATGGTGCGAGAGCCGATTTGGATGTCCATGGTGTCCTTCTGTGACTTACGATTGCAAGAGAGTGAGGTATAATTTTATGGCAGATCAAAAGCCAGATTCTTTCGGGCCGTTGGCTTCGATGAGGCAAGCGTAGATTTGTTTGCTCAGAGTCTGTTGAACATTGCTCGCGACGAGAATGTAATAGGGATTGTGACTTCCCGACACGGTGTGAAATATGTCATTGATGGTCGGCTACACACGCCCTCAGGAAGCTTCGTGAGGGTGCGAACGATATGGATTGTGGACGCAGGGCAGGATAAGCCCCGTTTTGTGACGGCTTACCCGACCAAATAAGGAGTAAGTTATGAAAGAACTGGATTTGGTGGTATTGACACGAGATTTTGCAGAATATGGCCTGCTACGAGGGGACATCGGGACAATCGTGCATTGTTACAGCGACGGCGAGGGTTTTGAGGTTGAGTTTGTCACCGCTGACGGCGAAACGATAGCCGTATTGACTTTAACCCTGGCAGACATCCGGCTCCGCGAGCGAAAAGAAATCTTGCAGACGC
>JBDRTP010000023.1:0-11311 GCA_043823965.1 Chloroflexota bacterium | reverse complement strand
GCCGGCAACCCAACCGATGTCCAGCAGGCCGGTTACGTTTTCAGAGATGCCTTCACCCGTGATGCGCAAGCCTGGAACCTGGCGCGTTCGACTCATCCCATCTGGACAGCTTTCGATAAATCCTACCAAGTAGGTGCTGTGCGCAGCACCTACCCGGCGCACAGCGCCGACCAGTATGGCGGATTACTGGCGTTGAGCGCGCTGGCGTACCGAACCCTGAGTCCGGACATCCACCGCCCCTGGCTGATCATCTTGCTATCTGCGTTGACGGCCGCCATCGGCGTCGCGTTGACTTGGAAAGCGGCGCGGCAGGCCTGGGGCGCGTCGGTGGGCGCATTCGCAGCCTGGATCATGGCCTTATATCCCGAAAGCCTCCTGCAGGGCAGTTCGCAAATGCGCGAGCCATTCCTGATTGCCTTTGTTGCCATGCTGTTCCTGGGCGCGGTGACCTGGCAAGAGCGCCGCCGAGCGACCATTGCCTGGATGGCAGGCGGCCTGGCCGGGATGTTATTGTTCTCGCCAGGGGTGGCTATTTTTGCCCTGCTTATTACGGGAGGCTTTCTCTGGCTGCGACGTGGTGTGTATATCTCCTGGCGTCTTGCGCTGGCTGTGCTTGGTGTGGGGATAGCCGCTGTGTTCTTGTTGTGGCTGGGGCTGGCGCGCGGCTCTTTCGCCGGCACATCACCGACCGAGACACTTTCCCACTGGCTGGGCTACTCCGCCCAGTGGGACTTGTACCTGACCCAGCGCGCCTCCGACGGCCTCCAGCCGCTTTTCGACGCCCTGCCGAAATTCCTGCACCTGCCGCTGGTGACGGCTTACGGACTGTTCCAACCTGTCCTGCCAGCCGCGATTGCCGACCCGGCGCCCTGGCCCTGGTATACCCTGGCGATTTTCCGCGCCCTGGGCTGGTACGCGCTGCTGCCCCTGCTGATTTTCTCGTTGATTGCCTCCTGGAAGGCCGGGCCGAAAAATGAACGCCGCGCCTGGTTCTGGCTGTGGCTGGCGACCTGGGGGTGGATCGTCCTCTCTTCCGCCCGCGCCGGTGGCGACCAGTGGGATAACCCGCGCTACCGCGTCATTCTGCTCCTGTTCCAGGCTGCGCTGGCCGCCAAAGCCCTCGCCTGGCAGCGCGGGACCCACGATTGCTGGCTGGGGCGTATCCTGGCCGTGGAAGGGGTGTTCCTGGCGCTGTTTGGCTACTGGTACGCCGACCGTTACACCGAGTGGCCGCTGTGGAGTTTGTCGTTTCCGGTCATTGTGGTTATAATCATAGTGATTGCCGCTGCCACCCTGTTGGGAGGGTGGTTGTGGGACCGTAAGCGGGCAGGTTCATCGAATTCATAAACGCGCCCGCAAGCGTATAGAAGGATAGCGTCCCGCCTTCCTGGCAGGCTATCACGCCGACCGGCGCCAGCTCCGCGGGCATATCCGTGGGAGGCGTTGCAGGCGGGGGTTCGGTAAGTGTCGGGGGGTTCTATATACGCCGAATGTGAAGCTGACTTCAATTGGGGAGCGGCGATTTTCGCGGCTCACATCATCCCAGAAAGGAACAGGGATATTAGGGGGATTTACAGCCTGTCGCTGAAGTAATTGAATTGACAATCTCCTTTTCATCCGGGGAAAGGGTCATGTCGCTCGTCGCCCGTGCCCAGACGACGCACAACGCCTGCTGAAATTTGGGTTCATCCAGAAATACCTCTTTGGTCAATAGTTCCGCCATCTCCCAATCCCTGATATGAATATCCCCCTCGATAAAAGGCATTCGTTCATACAAATTGTTCGGCTCATAACCGAGGGAACGCGCTTCATCTCCCAAAGTACGGATTGTCTCCCAATCTCCAAACTGGCGCGCCAGACTAGCCTTTTGGAAGTAATAACACCAACCGCGCGCAGGTTCGGGGCCGAATATATTTCTATCGGGAACCGCATTGGTTTCCGGCAGTATTCGGTCAAGGTTTGAAAACTCAAGCGTGAGCGATGTGTAGTAAGGCATATAAGGGGTATCAGCATCCGCAGGGCTAAGTACCCATAGACAGCGAAAACTATCTTTGGGATAAGATATCACTATGCCATTCCGACTTGACGATGTGTGAGAAAGTGTTCGCAAGGTTGCGGTTAAATCAGCGCTGCCCAACGGATACCCTGAATCAATACCCAAATCGTCCAGTTCGAATGCCCAGTACGGCAAATCGGTAGTTCCCGGCGGGACGGGGTAAAGGGTATTCAGCGCGGTCGAAATCGAGTATTTGGTCACAAATCTGAAAATTCCGCCTTCACTCAAGAGCGCTGTATCCGGCTCAAGCATGGGCGCGCGCCAGTAAAGCTGCCAGTAGAAATTCTTCTGGCATGTCCAATCCCAGCGGTAATCATTGCCAATGCGGAAATGGGCTCCGGTTGAAAGGCCAATCAGAACCGCAAGAATAAATATTTTATGCTTCTTTGATGCCAGGTAAAACACAAGCCCGGCTATCAACAGGCTCGCCCCAAGCATTGCGGGTAAGGCAAAGCGGTCTGAATAGAATCCGACCGCGGCCTGCCGCCCGGTGACCCATGGCGGGATCATGCCGACGAGCAGGGCGTAGCCACCCAAAAGCATCGCCTGGCGCGCCCATGCAGACGATGACCGGGATTCAGCCGTTTCGCTCTGGTACGTACGGATTAGATACAACCCCACGAAAACAGCGGTCAGAAGCGCTAATCCCCACGATGCCAGCGAAGAAGGCAAGTTGAGTACGATTGTCTCAGGTTGGATTGAGCGTGACCAGGTACTCGCAAGGATATACAAACCATCCCGCAGAATGGTTTGGAGCAAATCGCTTACCGCCGAGAGAGGAGATTCGAGCAACGCAAAAAGCATTTTGGGCGGATTTGGGTCTGATTCCAGTTGCAGGACAAAGAAGCGCCAGAATGCCGCGCCGCCTAGTAATGCCAGATACGGCATCCAATTCAGCGCGGCCTTCCTGAGACGCCGCTTCCAGGTAGCGGAGTTCTCGGAAAGAATCATCCACAAGAGCACCGGCCGTAACAGTTCCAGCCCCCAGAAATACTCCACAGATAAGATATGCACCGCGGCGGCCAACAAGGACAGGAGTGTAAAACGATAGAACCAGCGCGGGTTTTGGGCCGCCGCGACCATCAGTCCGACGGAAAGGAAATACAAGGCATACCACAAGAAAACATGGGTATAGGTTACCGCGATAGCCTGTTGAAAGAAAACCGGATAAACCGCAAATAACATGGCCGCAGCCACGGCCTGTTTTCTGGCGAGCGGCCAGATTAGTTTCAAGCACCACCAGAAACCCAGGACGGCAGCCCAACGCATGAGCAAGTTTGCTGTCTGCCAGGCGATAGGACTTGTGCCCAGAAAGGTCTTGAGGAAGATATCCGTCCAGGCGGCAAAGGGACGATCGAATGTATAAAATTGCAGGATATCGCCCTGGTTGTGGATGAGGTAGACCATCGGCCAATCGTCAAAATAGAAGCCCCATGCTGGAATGAATATGCCAAACGAAAAAAGCAAAACAACGAGAAATGCAAATGGAGCGGTTTTTTCGGAAAAGAGGAACTGAGAAAATCTTTCTAAGCGCGGTCTTATTTGCATTGTGTGTCTCCTGCTTGTCAAAAACTGTTGAATGCGCCAATAATAACATAAGAGAAAAGCCTGGTAACTTGAACAGCTGTCAAAAGTAAGGAGAATTCAAGGATATCCTTATGGTAAAATTTACACCATGCTGTATGTGTAAAGGGTGAAGAAGGAATTGAAGCTTTCAGTCGTTGTCCCGGTATTTAATAGCGCGGATAGTATTGCCCTCCTCATCTCGCGCCTCAGCCAGGTTCTCCCCAATGTTGCCGAGGCATATGAGGTTATTTTTATCAACGACGGCAGCCGCGACAAAAGCTGGCAGACGATACAAGCGTTATCCCGCGAGTACCCCTGGGTGACCGGCATTGACCTGATGCGCAATTACGGCCAGCACAACGCCCTGCTGTGCGGCATCCGGGCGGCGAAATACGAGACCATCATCACCATGGACGACGACCTCCAGCACCCGCCGAAGGAGATCCCCGCCCTGCTCAACAAACTCGAAGAAGGCTACGACGTGGTTTACGGCACGCCGCAGCGCGAACAACATGGCCTGTGGCGCGACCTGGCCTCTCAGGTCACCAAACTTGCCTTGCAGAGCGCCATGGGCGCGAATATTGCCCGAAGGGTAAGCGCCTTTCGGGTCTTCCGCACAAAAATCCGGGATGCCTTCGCTACCTACCAAAGCCCTTTGCTTTCCATTGACGTCCTGCTCACCTGGGGGACAACCCGCTTCAGCGCCATCCCAGTGAGCCACGAGCCGCGCCGGATTGGGAAGTCGAGCTACACCTTCCGCAAGCTGGTCACCCACGCGGTGAACATGGTGACCGGGTTCAGCGTCCTGCCCCTGCAGCTTGCCAGCGTGGTCGGTTTCAGCTTTACGTTTTTTGGGGGTATTGTTTTCATTTACGTTGTCGGGCGTTACCTCATCCAGGGCGGCAGCGTGCCAGGCTTCTCGTTCCTGGCTTCCATCATTGCGATTTTCTCCGGCGCGCAGTTGTTCGCTCTGGGAATTATCGGCGAATATCTGGCGCGCATGCACATGCGCACGATGGACCGTCCGACTTACACAGTGCGGGAACATACGACCGCGCCGGCTCAATAAGAGACTCCATGACCCATCCACCGCCTCCCTGCGTTTTGCTGGACTGGGATACGGACTTCTTTGGCTTCCGCACCGGTCGCGTCCGCGGAAACACGCTGACCGGGACCTTGATCGAGCAGATAGAAAACTGGAGAACCCGGAACCACATCCGCTGCCTGTATTTTCTGGCGCGTTCTGACGATGGCCTGACCACGCGCCTGGCCGAGGCGCATGGTTTTCACCTGACCGACCTGCGCGTCACCCTTGAATGTAAAATACCAGCGCCGCCGCCCCAAAAGGCGGAGTTCCTGCGCCCGGCGCGTGAAGACGATTTGCCCACCTTGACAACACTGGCGCGTGCCGGGTTTACCGATTCGCGTTTCTTCTATGACCCCGGCTTTCCGCGAGAACGCGCCGAGGCGCTCTACGAAGCCTGGGTCCGGCGCGATTTCGGTGATAGTTCCGCAATTGTCCTGGTCGCCGCGTCGGCCGAAAACCTGCCGCTCGGCTACATCTCATGCCAGCACCGTCCCGGCCAGGATACAGCCCAGATTGGTCTGATGGGAGTCAGCGCCAGTGCGCGCGGGCGGAGCGCGGGGCAGACCCTGGTGAACGGGGCGCTCGCCTGGGCGGCAGGGCGCGGCGCGGTGCGGGTTACTGTCGTCACCCAGGGGCGCAACGTGGCTGCCCAGCGTCTTTACCAACGCTGCGGGTTTCTCACCCGCTCAGTGGAACTCTGGTATCACAAGTGGTACGATAGTGAAGAGGATCAATATGGCTGATCAACCCATCCCGTTCAACCGCCCCGTCATGGTCGGCAGCGAACTGCAATACATGGCACAGGCCATCGCCGGGGAAAAACTGTCCGGCGACGGCCCTTTCACCAAAAAGTGCAGCGCCATGCTCGAGCAGGGACTGGGCGTGCCGAAAGTGCTGCTCACCACCTCCTGCACCCACGCGCTGGAGATGATGGCTATTTTGCTCGACATCCAGCCCGGCGACGAAGTAATCCTCCCCTCGTTCACTTTTGTCTCGACGGTCAACGCCTTCGTCTTGCGCGGGGCGAAGCCGGTCTTTCTGGATGTTCGACCTGATACCCTTAATTTGGACGAATCCCTGCTCGAAAGTAAGATCACACCCCGCACGAAAGCGGTCGTGACGGTCCACTATGCAGGCGTGGGTTGCGAGATGGATGAGATCAAGGAAATTGCGAACAGGCACGGGGTCCAGGTGGTGGAAGATAACGCCCACGGGCTGTTCGGCAGGTACAAAGGCGAGTACCTCGGCACCTTCGGCGTGATGGCTGCCCAGTCCTTCCACGAGACCAAGAACATCTCCTGCGGCGAGGGCGGGGCGCTGCTTATCAATGATCCCCAATACATCGAACGCGCCGAAATCATCCGCGAAAAAGGCACCAACCGCAGCCGTTTCTTCCGAGGCCAGGTGGATAAATATACATGGCTGGACATTGGTTCCAGTTACCTGCCGTCCGATATTCTGGCGGCGTTTCTGTACGCTCAACTTGAAAATCGGGAGAAGATTCAAGCACATCGTCAGAAAATCTGGAATTTTTATTACGAGAATTTGAAGGCTTGGTGCGCCGTGCATGAAGTACAATTACCGTATCTGCCAGAGCATTGTGACCAAGCCTACCACATGTTCTACATGCTGCTGCCGACGCTGGAACTGCGCCAGGGACTGATCGCTCACCTGCGCCAGCGCGGCATCTTGAGCGTCTTTCACTACCTTCCCCTGCATCTCTCCGCTATGGGGCTACATTACGGCGGTAAACCCGGCGATTGTCCGGTGACCGAACGCGTCAGCGATCAATTGATCCGCCTGCCCTTCCACAACGCGCTGACGGAGAGTGACCAGCAATGGGTGGTTGAGTCAATTTTGGAGTATGAGTTCTCATGAAAAATATCTTCATCACCGGCGGGGCAGGTTTCATCGGCTCGAACTTCGTTCGTTATCTGCTCAAGACTGAACCTCAAGTTCGTCTTCTCAACCTGGATGCCCTGACCTATGCCGGCAGCCTGGAAAACCTTCGAGACCTGCCCGACCCGGCGCGGCACACCTTTGTCCACGGCGATATCTGCGACGCCGGGCTGGTGACGCGCCTGATATCGGAGCATGGGATTTACACTATCGTCCACTTTGCGGCTGAATCGCACGTTGACCGGTCCATCCACGGCCCGGCGCCCTTCATCCAGACCAACATCGTCGGCACGTTTACCCTGCTCGAAGCAGCCCGCCAGGTCTGGGGCAAGACCGGCGGGTTTGACGGGCGGCGCTTCCACCACGTCTCCACTGACGAGGTATTTGGCTCGTTGGCCCCGGATGATCCGGCTTTCAGCGAAACGACGCCCTACGACCCGCGCTCGCCCTATTCGGCCTCCAAAGCGGCCAGCGACCACCTGGTACGCGCCTACGGCCACACCTACGGCCTGCCGGTCACGCTGAGCAATTGTTCCAACAACTACGGCCCCTACCAGTTCCCCGAAAAACTCATCCCGCTGATGATTCTCAACGCCCTGCAGGGCAAGCCCCTGCCCGTCTACGGCGACGGGCGACAGGTGCGTGACTGGCTCTACGTGGAAGACCATTGCGAGGCCATCCACCTCGTGCTCAAAAAGGGCAGGCTGGGAGAAACGTACAACATTGGCGGCGGCAACCAGCCCTGCAACCTGGACATCGTCCGGCAAATCTGCACCCTGCTGGACGAACTGCGCCCCGAGAGCGCCACGCACGAACGGCTCATTACCCACGTCCCGGACCGGCCCGGCCACGACCGGCGCTACGCGATGGACATCTCGAAAATCCAGTCGGAACTGGGCTGGACACCGCGTCACAACCTGACCTCGGGCCTGCGTGCCACGGTCGAGTGGTATCTCGGCCACCCGGAGTGGGTGGCTGCCATCGCACAGCAGTCCGGGTACAACGACTGGCTGGAGAAAAACTATGCACAGCACCTACTCGGCGCACAACGCGGAGGTAAAGCATGAAAGGCATTATCCTGGCAGGCGGCAAAGGGACGCGCCTGTACCCGCTCACCCTGGGCGTGAGCAAGCAGATGCTCCCGGTCTACGACAAGCCGATGGTCTATTATCCGCTTTCGATGCTCATGCTGGCCGGGATACGCGACATCCTGGTCATTTCGTCACCGGAGGATTTGCCGCAGTTCCGCCGCCTGCTCGGGGACGGCAACCAGTGGGGCGTCTCGTTTGCCTATGCAGAGCAATCGGAACCGCGCGGCCTGGCAGATGCCTTCCTTATCGGCAAGGAATTCATCGGCGGGGATACTGTCTGCCTCATTCTGGGCGATAACATCTTCTTCGGCACCGGCCTGTGGGACCAGTTACGCGATGCGGCCAAACTGACCGAGGGCGCGCAAATCTTTGTCTACCCGGTGCGCGAGCCGCAGAGTTACGGGGTGGTGGAGTTTGACGCCAGCGGCAAGGCGATCAGCATCGAGGAAAAGCCGGAGCAGCCGAAGTCCCATTTTGCCGTGCCGGGTCTGTATTTCTACGACAACCGGGTGGTTGAAATCGCCCGGACCCTCAAGCCTTCGGTGCGCGGCGAACTGGAAATCACGGACGTGAACCGAGTTTATCTGGAGCGCGGCCAGTTGCGCGTGCGCCAACTGGGACGCGGCATTGCCTGGCTGGATGCCGGCACGCACGAGACCCTCCTGCAGGCGGCCAACTTTGTCCAGGCGGTGGAGGAACGCCAGGGACTGATGATCGGTAGTCCGGAAGAAGTGGCGTACCGCGTTGGCTTTATTTCCAGAGAGCAGTTGCAGGAACTGGCTGAACGGCTCAGCCGGAATGAGTATCGCAATTATCTGTTATCCCTGGCGCGGGAATAGGCGGACATTTATGCCCACTGCATTGATCACCGGCATTACTGGCCAGGATGGCTCGTATCTGGCTGAATTTTTACTATCGAAGGGCTATGAGGTTGTCGGTATGGTGCGCCGATCCAGCACCGTGACCTCTGAACGCATCCAGCACATCCAAAACGACATCACCATCGTTCAGGGCGACCTGCACGACCAGAGTTCGCTCGTTGCTCTTATCGAACAGTACGAACCAGACGAAGTCTACAACCTGGCAGCCCAGTCTTTTGTGGTAACTTCTTGGAGTCAAGCTGTGCTGACAGGCGAAGTCACCGCCCTGGGCGTTACCCGCCTGTTGGAAGCCATCCGGTTGGTGAACCCGAAGGTCAGGTTCTATCAAGCCTCCAGCAGTGAAATGTTCGGTAAAGCGGTCGAAGTTCCCCAGCGTGAAACAACACCTTTCTACCCGCGCAGCCCATACGGAGTTGCCAAGGTTTATGGGCACTGGATAACCGTCAATTACCGCGAGTCATACGATTTGTTCACCGTCTCAGGGATTCTGTTTAACCACGAGAGCCCCCGCCGTGGGCTGGAATTCGTTACCCGTAAAATTTCCGATGGAGTCGCCCGCATCAAGCTCGGACTGGCGAACGAACTCCGCCTGGGCAATCTCGAAGCCCGCCGCGACTGGGGCTTCGCCGGCGAATACGTCCAGGCCATGTGGAAAATGCTCCAAGGGGAGAAGCCGGAGGACTTCGTCATCGGGACGGGCGAGACTCATTCGGTGCGCGAATTCTGCGAGCATGCCTTCCGCCACGCCGGATTGAATTATCATGATTATGTAGTCCAGGATACACACCTGTACCGCCCCTCCGAGGTTGACCTGCTGGTATCCGACCCTGCCAGAGCCCGGGAAAAACTCGCTTGGGCGCCCAGGGTAAACTTCCGAGGGCTGGTCGAGATGATGGTTGAAACGGATCTCAAACGGCTTCGAGGTGGATAAATGTTCGTCATGCGCGACATTATGACCAAACTCAAGAAGGCAAAATGGCTGGCTTATCTCGTCGCCCTGGCAGGTGGTGTATTCTTTGTTGTACAATTATGGATTTACGCGCATACCCAGACTTCCCTTGTGGATGAGGGAATGTATCTCTTCTTGGGTTATCGTTTTGTCGAAGGGGGGAATATCTCATATGGTGATCTTGGTGCATGGAATTATTATGCACCACTCTCATATCTGATTCCCGGAACTATTCAATCCTGGTTTGGTCCTGGCTTACGGACTGGGCGTTATTTTTCAATTCTGCTAAGTGTGCTAATGGCATTTGCCCTATGGGTAACGGCTGGACGGCTGAGGGGAAAATGGTGGGCGGCGGCTGTTATATGGGCATTGGCACTTACTCCAATGCAAAACAAAATGTACAGCCTGGTGCTTTCTCAGGCGCTGGTGGCCTGCATATTGGCCTGGTCGCTGATGCTCATCCTGGGCGAAAAGCGGACGCTGTGGCAAATCATCTGCGCTTCTCTCCTCGCCGGGCTGCTGATCATGACGCGGCACAATTTGATCCCCCTCCTGCCTCTCCTGGTTGGATACGTTTTCTGGCAGTATGGACGGAAAGCAGGCTGGTGGTCCGCATTTGCCTGTTTGCTGCCGGTGCTGATCGGGCATATCATCTATTGGCCGACCATCCTGCGTTTATGGTCCTTCTATTGGTTACCAGCTCAGTGGATACCTTCTCTAAGCCAGTATGGTCCACCGGTGGGTACCACCCAGGCTTTGAACGGTGGCTTGACTATCGCGACGCAACTGATCGCCTTTTTCACAGGATTTCGGGTGCATTACATTGTCCTTGTGGGAGCATTGGCAGTCCTGTTACTCTGGCCGCGGCGCAGGCAATGGGAAAACCAGGCCAACATGCGGGCAAGCATTTTCCTGGCGGCGCTCTTCTTCTCGTTGTTAGTCCTGCATGGCTGGGCGACTCTCGGATATAGCCAGTGTACCTTTTGCTTTGCACCTTACACCGCCTTCTTCAGCAATACCGCCCTGCTCCTGGTCGTGGTCTCGATATCTTCATGGGATAAGAAGCCATCCTTCCCACGTCAGATCATCATCGTTCTGGTACTGTTACTTGTTTCTCTGGGTTTGGGATTTGCCACATTCGAAGATTTTGGCGACTGGCTGCTTAGACTCAACGTCCCGCGCATTAGCAGCGGAGTCCATTTTGGTGAATGGGTTTCCCTTTGGGATTACGTGGGGAACGGATTGCGTCTGGAATATACAACTGCACGAGAATTATTTCCCCCCATTCTTGGTCTGCTGGGCGGTATCCTTCTCCTCGGGTTGATATTCACCGTTCAGCGCTCGCTGAAACGAAGAGGAATTCATATAGGGTATGCCTTTGGCGCTCTGGCTCTGGTTGTGTTCCTGGGGGTAGGTTACGTCATTTCCCCGCTTATGAATGGGGCTTTCCGCGAAGGTGGGGATTGCTCGATTGACGTGATCGAGAACTATGAGAACATCGGACGAGACCTGAAAGATTTGATTTCGCCAGGCAGCCAGATTTATTGGACCGTTGGATCCGCTGTCCCGCTGCTGTACCTGCCGGATGTCAATATTCACCCTGCCCAGATTTATGGGATTTATACATACCGCAATGGAGGCGACGCAGCCGTGGTAGAAAAGTCCGGGTATTGGAATGAAGAACTCGCTCTCCAATGGCTGGAGGAGGCCGACTTCGCCATTTTCGAAGAAGCAACGCTCCTCTATTACCCGAGCCTGCAAGAGGCTGTTTCTGCCAGGGCA